>JACPZJ010000160.1 GCA_016195585.1 Nitrospirota bacterium
GGTGGTTTAACTGGACAGGTGTGATTATATAATATCCGGCTCTGATGCTGCCGTGCTTGCAGTATCCAATCTGCTTTTGAATAAAGGCAAGAGGGTAGCGATTATTGAGGAAAGGGAATCACCCAAATCTGCCTCTGTTTTTGAAAAGGATGGCTATCAATTTCCAAACGGGCCGTCCCTCTTTCTTGGTTTTTATAACGGCCTGTTCCCTTTGATCTTTACAAAGGCAGGTGTAACCCCAATACAGCCTGATAATATAGATGCCGATGAACCAATCCTGCAAATAGTCCTTCCAAGGGACAGGGTAAATCTTTATGGCAGCAGGGAATATCTTCTGGAGGAGCTAAATCGCGTCTTTCCTGAAAAGATTGAGGCAATAAGGCTGTTCTACAGCAAGGTAGACGAGATTGCTGAAATCGCAATGCCGCTCTTTATCCCGCTGGATAAGGATGATAAGGGATTTGAAAAGGTATTAAGGTTATCCAGAGAAAAAACAAGGTCGGTCTTTTCAGTTGCAAAATACGGGTATGAGAAGGCATCCCGATTCTTATACGGCTATGGCCTTGATATTGAGTTTAAGAGATTTATTGATATGCAGACACTCCTCTTCTCGCAGAGGACAACAAACGAGATAAATATCCTTGCCCTCGTTGAGATGCTCACCTTCCTGAAAATGGATGCAGTGAGGATGAGAGATGGATTTTTTGGTTTATCAGAGGCAATGGCAGACAGGTTTGTTAAAAATGGCGGGAACATCAGGTATAATGCAAAGATTGCAGAGGTGACACAGAGGGATAACATCCTTGATGGCGTGCGGCTTGTGGATGGCAGCAGGTTAGAGGCGGATTCTCTTATTGCCAGCCTTCCGCATTTTTATTTTTATGGTGATAGGGATAAAGACAGATATGTGTATATCATATATCTTGGCGCAGATGCGGATGTTATCCCTGTTGCAATGAAGGGCGATCTTGTCATGTCCATGAATCTGACAAAATATCCCCTTGAGGAGAATTTTATATATGTCTCAATAGTCCCTGATAACAGCAGGCAGCCTGCGGGCAAGGCAGGATTAAAGATAAGCATGTTCCTGAGCAAGGAGATGCTATCAGACCCTGAAAGGCTCCCTGCCATAAGGGAAGAGGCAATGAGGCAGATAAGATGGCTTATGCCCTTTTCGGATAGCAGGTTGTATTACATAGGCGACAATTCTGAGGATTATAACAGGCCTGCTATATTAGATTCATTTAAGTCCTTCAAGTCATTAAAATTTGCAGGCTGCTACAGGTCATCTTTAAGGAACAGCTATCTGCTTTCTGATTCTACCCTCCCTTCAGCAGGCATTGGGAAGGGGCTTTTTGGCGCGGTGAGGCTTGCAGAGAAAATCAGCAAGGGATGATATATTTGTGTAGGGGTAGGACTATGTGCCTACCCTGATTCTGGGCAACCACATAGGGTGGCCCCTACGAGAGAAGATGAATAAATTGCAGGTTCTTGCTATATTTATTATTTTTATCTTACTAAGCTGCTCTGCACCCACACACCAGATAAAGCATGAAGCGCCTCCATCTGAAAACCTATCTGTTAAGGTTGACAAAAAACTCTTTGCCGCACAGGTTCTTCTTTTTAAGAGCGCCACTTATGAAGAGCTGAAAGAAGAGATGGCAGAGATGAAGAGGTCAGGTGTGAATGTGGTGATTGTGAGGGTCTTTCATAATAAGGGTGACAGGTATCACGGCTTTGCATCTTCAACCAAATATCAATCAGGGGTATACTTTAAAAGCACGATTGCCCCTGTAGTTGATGATGTATTAACCAGAATAATAGAGATCGGACACAGTCAGGGCATTCAGGTATATGCATGGATGACCACAAGGAAGATGGACTGGAAATGGTCTGATGCCCCCAAATGGCGCGACAGCGCCTATGATTTAAAAGCAAAGACCTTTACACACTCCAGCGGCCTTGATCTATTCAATCAGGAGGTTCAGGACTATATAACCGCCCTTTACAGGGAGATAGCAGCATCAGGCGCTGATGGCATCCTTATACAGGATGATCTGGTATACAGACACATAGAAGGCTTTGGCGAGGCAGCGAGGCGCAGTTATTACAATACCTTTGGCTTTGCCCTGCGGCCTGAGAATCTCTATCAAGGCATATATGAGGGTAAAGGGAAGTATTATGTTAAAAGCTATACACCTCTATTCTGGAAGTGGGCTGAATGGAAAAATCAGAATATTACCCTTTTTCTTGATAATCTTGTGAGGGAGACAAGAAGGGTTACACCACATATGAAAATTGTCCTGAACCTTTATTATGAGACAATAATTAATCCTAAAAATGGTATTGCATGGTTTGCACAGGATTTAACATCCTTAAAGGATATAGATGTTGACTATTATGCTGTTATGGCATACCACAGGCAGATAATGAAGGAGAAGAATCTAAGCCTTGATGCCGCCTTTGAGATGATCTCAGATATAACCAGAAAGGGGCTTGCTGCAATTGGAAAGGGTGATAAACTATTGATGAAGGTGCAGACCATTGACTGGGACACGAGGGAGGCAGTCCCTGATGGTGAATTAATAAGGGTATTTGAGGCAATAAAGAGGGGTGGCGATGTAAGTCTGGCCTATGTACAGAACGGCAACAGCGCCCCTAAGATTTTTCTTGACAAAATGTGAGGGGGTAATTTAGTATCACAGCAATTCAAATTGTAGGGGCGAACGGCCGTTCGCCCCTACTGTAATTTTCAAGGGAGGTGCAATTTATGAGTCCAGATGATTTAAAGTATCATAAGGAGCATTCATGGGCAAGGATTGAAGGTAAAAAGGCTACTATAGGCATTACAAATTATGCGCAGGAGACTTTGGGTGATATTGTTTATATTGAACTACCTGATGTGGACACAGAGGTTGATAAGGATTCTGAGATCGCTGAGATAGAGTCTACAAAGGCCACATCACCCATAATAGCCCCTGTTACCGGTAAGATAGTAAGGGTAAATGAGGAGCTTTCAGAGAACCCTGAGATAATAAACGGGGACCCCTATGAAAAAGGCTGGATTGCAGTGATTGAGATATCGGATGCGAAGGAGATAGAGGATCTCCTTGATGCAGAGGCCTATGACAAATATGTTGCGGAGGAGGCAAGATAGGAGGGATGTCTGTAAAGAGGCTGGTTATTCTGGGGGCAGGGCCGGGCGGTTATGTTGCGGCATTGAGGGCTGCCCAGCTTGGCGCAAAGGTTACTGTAATAGAAGAAACCGAGGTTGGCGGCACATGTCTTAACAGGGGCTGTATCCCTACAAAGGCATTAATAGCCTCTGCTGAGGCAATAGATAAGATTAACAGGGCAGAGGAATACGGCATTGAGATTAAAGGTGAGGTAAGCTTCAACCTTTCTAAGATTATAGAAAGAAAGAATAAGGTAGTAGCTATTCAGGTAAAGGGCATCCGCTCGCTCTTTAAAAGCTGGGGCATAGAGCTTTTAGAAGGCAGAGGAAAAATAAAGGATGTAAATAAGATTGATGTTGCATTAAAGGACGGCTCAAGCAGGACAGCAGAAGGGGATAATATCATAATCGCCACTGGCTCAAGGCCTGCAAGGCTGCCGATATTCCCTTTTGACGGGAAGGATGTTATTACAAGTGATGAGGCATTAAATATAACAGGGATTCCAAAGAGCATATTGATTGTAGGCGCTGGCGTTATAGGATGCGAATTTGCCTTTATCCTAAGAGAGCTTGGCGCAGAGGTAACAATAGTTGAGATGCTTCCTCATGCAGTTGCAACAGAGGATGAGGAGATATCCGAGATACTTGAGAGGGAGCTTAAAAAGAGAAGGATAAAGCTCATATTAAATGCAAAGATAGAGAAGGTGGTAAGGAATAACGAAGGGAGCATAACTGCTACCCTTAACGATGGAAAAGAGATTAAGGTAGAAAAGGTTCTGGTCTCCATTGGTAGGGCATTGAATACAGAGGATATTGGCCTTAAAAAGCTCGGCATAGAAAAGGGCAACAAAGGCGAGATAGAGGTTAATAACAGGATGGAGACCAATGTAAAGGGTATATATGCCATTGGCGATGTTATTGGCGGCATAATGCTTGCCCATGTGGCGTCCACAGAAGGGATAGTTGCAGCAGAGAATATAATGGGGCATAACAGAACAATTGATTATAACATTGTTCCGGCAGGCATATTCACCATGCCTGAAATAGGCAGCGTGGGATTAAGGGAACAACAGGCAAGGGAAAAGGGTATTGATATTAAAATAGGCAGATTCCAGTTCAGGGGACTCGGCAAGGCGCATGCAATGGGTGAAATCGCAGGCATGGCAAAGATCATAGCAGATGCAAAGACAGATAAGGTATTGGGGATTCACATAATTGGCGCCCATGCAGCAGACCTTGTTCATGAAGGCGCTGTTGCCATGAAGCTCGGCGCCACAGCAGCCGATATTGGGGCCACTATACATGCCCATCCGACCCTTTCAGAGGCCATAATGGAGGCATCAGAGGCCCTGCACAATAGGGCTATTCATATGCCAAAGGTTTAAAAAACAAAAAATTCCAAAAATACTTGACAAAAGGTATGTTATGGTTTTATTATAACGCCATATAAAACCCTGAACGGGGAGTATTATTTTTAAAGAAGGGGGTGAGTAATAGGTGAAAGGTATTAAAGAAGGTTTTACAAGGCGCGGTTTTATAAAGGCAACTGTATTAATCGGACTTATCAGTGCAATTATACCTGACATGCTTCTTCTTCCCAAAAAACTCTTAGCTGCTACTTCAACAGGGAGGAAGGCAGCCAATCCAAAGAGTCTTACACCAGAAGAGGCATTGCATATCCCGACAGTAGATATACCATTAATAGCCGAAGACGGGAGTATGGTTCCAATTACCGTTTCTGTGAAGCATCCAATGGAGCCTGATCATTATATTAAGAGCATAGAGATTATTGATGACCTAAGCCCAATCACAAGCAAGGGACTGTACAGATTTAAACCGGCGAATGGGGAGGCTTATATTTCAACAAGGATCAAACTGGCAGAGAGTACAAATATCCGCGCCGTTGCAGAATGCAGTAAGCACGGAAAATGGGAAGGCAACGCGGATGTGAAGGTTACCATTGGGGGTTGTTAATTAATATCAATTCTTATAAATGAGGGAGGTAGAGGTTATGAAAAGGTTCTTATTTCTTTCATCGTTTCTTGCAGTAGGAATAAGTCTTATAGGACTTATAAGACCTATTCCTGTAGATGCATCCACATGCGTAAACTGCCACAGCAATAAGGCAGAGATGGAGAAGCTCGGCGCGCCGCAGTTTTCTATGACGCAGGAAGAGGTTGCTGCACAGACAGGCATGCCAGCAACATGCGTAGACTGCCATCTTGGAAATGATAAAGAGGCAGACAAGGCAAAGGCACATGAGGGTGTGCTGGGATTAATGGTCTCTATGAGAAAAAGGTTATATATTAAAAAA
>JACPZJ010000147.1 GCA_016195585.1 Nitrospirota bacterium
AGGGGAGCGTAAAAAGATACTTGGTGTATGCGCGCTTCATATTGGGTGGGATGGGTTAGGTGAGATAAGGTCTCTTGCTGTAAAAGAGGGTTATATTAGAAAGGGCATTGGCAGCAGCCTTGTTAAGGAGATATTTAAAGAGGCTGCTGGTCTCGGCATAATTACAATTTTTATACTTACATATAAGCCCGGGTTTTTTAAAGGGTTTGGTTTTAGGGAGATTAATAAGAAGAAATTGCCGCACAAGGTATGGACTGAGTGTGTTAATTGTCCAAAGTTTCCGGATTGTAATGAGATAGCTATGCACTATAAATTAAAAGGCAGGTTTAAAGGCTGAGCATTTTCTGCTTCCTTTAGATTATTGTTCTGAATCAAGCTTGATCTTGACTGCCTTTAGGAAGGATTTGTCAAAGTTATTGAATTCATATTTTATATCGCTATTTTGGGCTTCCTGCTGCCCTCCCTTTAAGACCCTTGTAACCGAGGCGAGGACAAGATCAACATGATAACCTTCTTCCTCTATAACCTTGAGCGCCTCCCTGATTTCTTTGCTTTCTGAAAACACTGAATTTATGGCATTGGCAAGACCGGTTATTAGCTCTTTGATCCTTTCGTTTTCTTTTGAGTCCATATGAATTCTCCTTCCATATTATTATGATGCATATTTTATATATGAATGTGATAAAATTATATTTAAGATTCATCATGGTGTCAAGATAAAAATAGGGCAGGGAAAATGGAGACAGGCATTTATATACACATACCTTTTTGTATTGCAAAGTGCCGCTATTGCAGTTTCTTTTCTGTCAGGCATAATGAAGATTTGATAGAACCCTATGTTGATGCCCTCACAAGGGAGATTGATCATAGAGGCAGAGAAATTGCAGGGTGTCAGGTAAAGAGCATATATCTTGGAGGCGGCACGCCGACTATTCTTAAAAGCCGGCATATAAGTAAGATACTGAATAGATGCAGGGACAATTTTAATTTTTTGGATGATATTGAAATAAGCATAGAAGGAAATCCAAAGACAGTTAATAAGGATTATCTGCTTGAATTAATAAACTTAGGGGTGAACAGACTGACCATAGGCATACAATCCTTTAACGATAATGAGTTAACCATTTTAGGCAGGGCGCATGACTCTGTTGAGGGTATAGCTGCCTTTGAGGATGCGAGACGTGCAGGCTTTAAAAATATTGGCATTGATCTGATATATGGCATTCCCTATCAGAAGGAAAGGGACTGGGATTATTCACTGAATAGGGCAATAGGCCTAAGCCCTGAACATATATCAATCTATTCCCTTAGTATTGAAAAGGGAACTCTATTTGATAAGTATCACAGAGAAAAGAGATTAATTCCGCTGCCGGAAGATGAGCACGCAAAAATGTATGATAATGCATATACAGGGTTAAAGAATGCAGGATACATACCATACGAGATATCCAATTTCTCAATGCCCGGCCATGAATCAAGGCATAATCAGATATACTGGAATAACGAAGAGTATATTGGGTTCGGGGCAAGCGCATATTCATACCTAAATGGAAAAAGATACTGGAGTGTATCAGATGTTAACAAGTATATTGATAGTATAAATGCCTGTGGAGATGCTGTAAGCGGCTCAGAGGCGCTGGGAAGAAAAGAGTTGTGGGCAGAGGCAATAATGCTCGGCTTACGCAAATGGGAGGGGATTGATATTAATAAATTGAATCAGAGATTTAATATAGATTTCGCAGGATTATATAAAGGCAAGGTTGCCAGATTAATAAATTTAGGCCTGATTGATTTGATAAACAATCATCTAAAAATAACAAACAGGGGCGCC
The DNA here is from genome assembly GCA_016195585.1 of Nitrospirota bacterium. Lineage (GTDB taxonomy): Bacteria > Nitrospirota > CAKKRA01 > 9FT-COMBO-42-15 > 9FT-COMBO-42-15 > JACPZJ01. Next base: position 1,832 of record JACPZJ010000147.1, read on the forward strand.
CTTGTTTTAAATGAGGTCATTCTGGAGTTTATTTAATCTGAAGCGGCTTGGTTATCTTGCAGCAACGATCTTGTTCCTGCCGTCCTGTTTCGCAAGATATAACAGGTCATCGGCAGATTTTATTAACTGGTCTGATAAATTGCTGACAGGTGTGTTCATATCAAGGAGCGGTTTTGGTTCATAGTTGCCGATTCCCATGCTTACTGTAAAGGAGATAGAGGAATTTCCATTCTCATCTGAAAAATTTTTCCTTTCCACTGCCTTGCGCAACCTTTCAGCAAATTTCTTTGCAGTGCTGATATCTGTCTCCGGAAGTATTATTGCAAACTCCTCTCCGCAATAGCGGGCTACTATATCTGTATTTCTGGCAGAAAGCTGTATAAGCCGTGCAAGCTGGGCAAGGACAGCATCGCCTGTCAAATGCCCAAATTTATCGTTTATAACCTTAAAGTAATCAATATCCAGCATTACGAGAGAGATCGGCCTTCTATATCTATTTGAACGTTTTATCTCTTTTGGAAGCTGCTCGTAGAAATACCTCCTGTTTGGTATCTTTGTAAGCGCATCAAGGTTAGCCTGTTTCAAAAGGGTCAGATAATAGGGGTTCTGTATTGCAATCTCATCTATGAATACAAGCGGGTGTGAATGTTGAAGCTCCACCACCTCTGTGCCTGACAGATGATTGACATCGTACTGGCATATTACAACAACAGGGACCTCCGGGTCAGACAGATACCTGTCAGAAAGATGCTCATATTTTAAAATCAGATCGCCGTTGTCAACCTTATTTACAAGCCAGCCCATATCAGCGGTCATCCTCGCGCCATTCCATCCCTCATCAATGGCCATCTGCACAAAGGCCTTTGTTGAATTCAGAAGGTGGTCAGGGGAGAACACACCATTTTCCAAAAATGGATCCTTATCCGACAAAAGCACCAACTGCCCGCTCCCGAGCGCCTCATCAAGGTCAACATCAAGGTCATAGAGTGTGCTCTTGACCTCTTTCATAACCTTTGGCGATACGGCATAAAGGCACTTTTCACCGTCTTCAAGCCCTGCCTTTATAACCTCTGAGAGATTGGAAACGGCATGTACCGGCTTTCTGAACAGATATAAGGCATGGGCGCCCCTCTGCAACTCTATATTGCCCACACCGAGATGAATAGTTGAACTCTTTATCATGTTTCTTAATCAAAGTATATCTAATGGGTCTTATCTTGTCAAGAAAGGCCAAGCCCTTGAATTTTAAGGTTTTTTTATTTTCTGAGAAAGGAACAGATGAGGATTATGGTAAAGACCACTGCGGCTGCGCCTGATAACAGCCCTTCCATGAACCTTCCCTGATTTTGAAAATAGCTATAGGCTGCTATAAAGATAATGATAGAAAGGAGGATTGTAAATCTGTTTAAGACAGCATATATCCTGCCGAGGAGATTATTTATCTCATTAGCAGTGATATACATGTGAAACTCACCCCTGTTTGAAAGCCTTAATATATTCCCAAATTGTTCAGGGATATTTATTAAAGCGGTTCCGACCTCCTTTCCTCTGGAGATTGTCTTCTCTATCCAGCCCTTATCTTCATGTGCGAATCTTTTTGTATAGGGGGCTGCAATCTCAATTATATTTAAATCAGGGTCAAGTTTAGAGGTGAGGCCGTTGAGTATCCCCATTGTCCTTGAAAAGAGGATAAAGTTATTTGGTATCTGGACAGAGGGATAGGCCTGTATAAGGTCATGGATCTCCTGGCTTATTAGATTGATATCAATATTTTTAAACTCCCTCGGCGTAATATCACGGTATTTATCCATAAAATAACTAACAACACGTTCTATGCCGCGGGTATCGCCCCTTCTTGGCAAGAAGCCGAGGTCAATAAGGCCATGTATAATCCCTTCTGTATCGCGGTTTATTATTGCCACGCCTGCTTTTAAGAGCCCCTCACGCATCTGGGATGGCATCCTCTGCATAAGGCCGAAGTCCACAAAAACAATCTTTGGGCCTTCCTGAACAAATATATTGCCGGGATGGGGATCTCCGTGAAAGAAGCGGTGTATCAGGAATTGCGTCAGGTAGGAGTTTATAAGTAATTTTGCTATCTCTTTCTTGTCAAAATTTCTTGACTCCAGTTCCTCAATATTGGATATCTTCACGCCATCCACAAACTGGAGTGTGAGTATTTTTAACGTTGTATATTCCCAGTATACCTTTGGTATTATTATATTTTTATCATCAGAAAAGTTGTTGTAAAATATCTCTGCATTCCTTCCCTCATGGATATAATTCAATTCATCCGTAAGTATGCGTGAAAATTCATCAAGGAGCACATCAAAGTTTATGTCCTTGAACTGTTTTCTTATAAACCTTACAACCCATCTTAGCGCAATAAGATCCGCCTTAACAACATCCTCTATACCGGGGTATTGGATCTTAACTGCAACCCTTTCATCACTTTTTAATATTGCCTCGTGCACCTGACCAAGGGATGCAGCGGCAATAGGATTTTCATTAAAGGATTTGAAGATTGCAGACGGCTCGTCACCGAGCTCTTCAATAAGCCTCTTTTTTATAAGGCCGAAGTCTGCGGCCGGCACCTGATCCTGTAGTCTGGAGAGGGCATCTGTATATTCATCCGGCAGGAAATCAACCCTCGCGCTCATGAACTGGCCAATCTTTATCAGAAGGCCCTTGAGATTAATTGCTGCCTTAAAGAGCATTTCAGCGTTTTTTTTATGCAGCCTTTCATATTCTTTTTTTAGAGGCTCATCCCCTGAAAATAGCATGTTCACCCTGATAAGCTTATAGCTTAAGAATATCCGCAAAGCAATCAGGATGATCCTTAATATCCTCCGCCTCGGGTGGAGATAATATCTCATTGGGATATATTATCATTACCTGTCCCTTTGTCAAGGGAAAGTAGAATCTTGACATATTTGAGCCATTTTGCTACCGTATAATACTCTTTTATAAACTATTTTAGGAGGAGATAATATGGCTGCAGATAAAGGTATTGATGTATTAATGCATGAGGAGAGAAGATTTCCACCGCCAAAGTGGTTCAGCAGGAAGGCCCACATAAAGAGCCTGAAACAATATAAAGAGATCTATAAAAAATCCATTAAAAACCCGGATGCCTTCTGGTCTAAAATGGCGAAGGATGAACTGCACTGGCACAAAAAATGGAAAAAGACCTCTGAATGGGATTTTACAAAGCCGTCCATAAAATGGTTTGTTAATGGCAAGCTGAATGTTTCTTACAATTGCATTGACAGGCATCTAAACTCCTTTAGAAGGAACAAGGCGGCAATCATATGGGAGGGTGATGACGGCAGCTATAAGACATATACCTACCAGCAGCTTTTTTATGAGGTAAACAGATTTGCCAATGTCCTTAAAAAGCACGGTGTAAAAAAAGGCGACAGGATAACCATCTATCTCCCCATGATACCCGAGCTTCCAATCTCCATGCTCGCCTGTGCGAGGATAGGCGCAATACACAACGTTGTCTTTGGCGGGTTCAGCTCAGCCTCTCTGCGGGATAGGATACTGGACAGCGAGGCGAAATTATTAATCACCTCAGATGAAGGGGTAAGGGGAGGCAAGCATACACCCCTCAAGGCAAACAGCGATGAGGCCATTAAAGATAACACCGCCATTGAAAAAGTTATTATTGTAAAGAGGACAGGAAGCCCTGTAAATATGCAGACCAATAGGACCTCTGGTGGCATGAAGAGATGAAGGCAGAGGATATTAAAGACTATTGCGAGCCTGAGATAATGGACTCAGAAGACCCCCTGTTTGTCCTTTATACAAGCGGAAGCACAGGAAAACCAAAGGGTGTATTACATACCACTGCCGGCTATCTTTTATTTGCAGCGCTTACCTTTAAATGGATATTTGACTACCATGAAGAGGATATACACTTTTGCACAGCGGACATAGGATGGGTGACAGGGCACAGTTACATAGTCTACGGGCCATTATGTGTTGGCGCAACGAGCCTGATGTTTGAAGGCATACCAACCTATCCAAAACCTGACAGGTTCTGGCAGATAGTAGAGAAACACAAAGTAAATATATTCTATACAGCGCCAACAGCAATAAGAGCGCTCATGCGTGAAGGCGAGGAATGGGTAAAAAGGCATGACCGCAGCTCAATAAGGCTCCTCGGCACAGTAGGCGAGCCGATTAATCCTGAGGCATGGATGTGGTATCACAGGGTTGTTGGCAATGGAAAACTACCCATTGTTGATACATGGTGGCAGACAGAGACTGGGGGAATAATGATTACACCTCTCCCCGGCGCCATGACACTAAGGCCGGGTTCAGCAAACCTCCCATTTCCCGGCATCCTGCCAAAGGTTTTGAAAGAGGACGGCAAAGAGGCTGCAATTAATGAGGGCGGCTATTTAGTTATTGAAAGGGCATGGCCGGGCATGCTAAGAGGAACCTACGGCGACCCTGAGAATAAGAGGGTTAAGGATGTCTATTTCACGCGCTTCCCCGGCAAATATTTCAGCGGTGATGGCGCGAGGATAGATAAGAATGGAAATTTCTGGCTTATGGGAAGGATTGATGATGTCCTGAATGTCTCAGGCCACAGGCTCGGCACAGCAGAGATAGAGAGCGCTCTTGTAAGCCATGAAAGGGTTGCAGAGGCAGCGGTTGTAGGCTATCCGCATGATATTAAGGGGGAAGGGATATATGCCTTTGTTACTTTAAAGGACGGGAATCATCCTGACGACTCGGTTAAAAAGGCCATTGTTGCCCATGTTGCAAAGGTTATTAGCCCCATTGCAAGACCTGATAAACTTCAGTTTGCAAATGCGCTTCCAAAAACAAGGAGCGGAAAAATTATGCGCAGGATACTGCGAAAGATTGCAGCAGGTGATATAGAGAACCTCGGTGATATAACTACACTTGCTGATCCGTCGGTGGTTGAGAGTATTGTTAAGGAAAGGCTGTAACCGATAATGTAGGGGCATAGCATGCTATGCCCCTACTGCTACTTTTTCTTTAATTCTTCGTCTATAATCTGTTTAAAATTTTCAAACGGCAAGGCGCCGACAACC
>JACPZJ010000146.1 GCA_016195585.1 Nitrospirota bacterium
AATCAATTAGAATCGGTTCTTTAAAGAATAACCCTACTGCAGGCGGGTCAGTATTGGCCTGTCCTTTTTTCCGATGCGGGCTTGATACCAAAGGATGATTGTGTTATTATTTAAACAATGCAGTTATCTGATTTTGATTATTTTTTGCCCTCCTATCTGATTGCCCAATATCCTGCAAAGAGAAGAAGTGATTCCAGATTGCTAATTCTCTCCAGAAGGGCGGGGAGTATTGAACACAGGCGATTTTCTGATATAATAGATTATCTAAAGCCTGCCTGTTCGGCAGACAGGCAGGGTGACCTGCTTATACTGAATAACACAAAGGTGTTTCCTGCACGGCTGTCTGGGAAGAAGGCTACCGGCGGCAGGATTGAGGTCTTATTATTGAGGGATATTGGCAATGGAACATGGGAATGTATGACAGGGGGATCCCTAAAAAAGGGTGCGATTGTCATTTTTAACAATAAACTGAAGGCAGAGATAGAGGAGGATTTAGGGGAGGGAAGAAAAAGGATTAGGTTTGATGGACTGGAAAGGCTGATAGAAAGCTATGGCAATGTTCCGCTTCCGCCATATATAAAGAGGGATGCAACAGTGTCTGACAGAAAAAGATATCAGACAGTATATGCAAAGGTAAAAGGGGCTGTGGCAGCGCCTACTGCAGGGCTGCATTTTTCACAGGGCATTATTGAGAGGATAAAAAATAAAGGAATAAGGATAGAAGAGATAACCCTTCATGTCGGCCCCGGGACATTTAAGCCTGTTAAGTGTAATGATGTCAGCCAGCACAGGATGGAGCCTGAATATTTCAGGATAACAGAGGATGCTGCAAGGGCTGTAAATAATGTGAAGAAGCGCAAGGGAAGGGTGATTGCAGTTGGCACAACATCTGCCAAGGCGCTGGAGTCTGCTGTGGATGGGTCAGGGATTCTCAGGCCAAAGGAGGGATACTCGGATATCTTTATCTATCCGCCTTTTAGATTTAAGGTGATAGATGCGATGCTGACAAATTTTCATCTTCCAAAATCAACGCTCTTAATGCTTGTCTCTGCCTTTGCAGGCAGGGAGCTTATACTCAGGGCATACAATGAGGCTGTAAAAGAGGGTTACAGGTTTTATAGTTATGGCGATGCAATGCTGATAATATAATATAGAAGAGCAATGGCGATCCGTTGGGTCGCCCAAAGAGGGCGAGGCGGCGCCTCGCCCCTACTGAGGGGGTATGATAAGAGAAAGGGAAAAAAATAATAAGGCAAAGATAGTAATTTTAGTCCTCCTTTTTGTGGCATTACTTTTCTTTGTCCTTGGTATTGTGGTTAATAAGTGGTTCTGGAGTAAGGACACGGCGCACCGTGCCCCTACTGAAATCGCAAAGGAGGATACAGGCAAAACGCCTATTGCAGCAGATAAAAAAGCAGAAGGGACAAAGGAGGCAAAGAATAAGAATCCAATAGTTGGTGAGGAGAAAGAGGAATTCACATTTTATAAAACCCTCCAGAATGAAAAGGGGACTGTTCCGCTGAAGCCGCAGGACGGACAAAAGGAAAAGGTACGGGAGAAGGTAAAAGAGAAGGAACAGGATACAGGTGAGAAAAAGGAGAAAAAAGAGGTTGTAAAAGAGGAGAAGAAAGAAAAGGCAAAGAAAAAGGAGCAGAAAAAAGAGGCTGCCATAAAGAAAGATAAGGTTGTAAAAAAGGAGAATGCAAAAGGGAATGTTCAGGCAAAGGAAAAGAGATACACATTGCAGATCGCTGCCTTTAAGGAAAAGGATACCGCAGAGGAGCTTGCAGGAAGGCTAAAGAAGAAGGGCTATGACTCATACATAGTTCCGGTTACTATTTCTCAAAAGGGCGTGTGGTTTAGGGTGAGGGTCGGGAGATTTGAAACAAGGCCGGATGCGCAGAGTTTGCAGTCCAAGCTGAAGGGCAAAGAGGGGTTTAATTCCTTTATCACATTTACTACGGAGTGAAAAAAATAAAATTTAAAAATCAAAGCTAAAAAGAGATTGTTTCGCCAGCAGCGAAGTAATCTACTCCATTTTTAAATTTTAAATTGTAATTTTGATTTTTTATCTTTGATTTTTAATTTCGAAAACTGGGGGTATTTTATGGAAGATGGAAGAGATTTTAAGGTTACAGACAAAAGGATAAGTTTTGACGAGGCTCAGGCTGCAGAGGAAAAGAAAAAGGCAGAGGATGAGAGGCCAAAGGCAGCCCCTGAAAAAGGAAAGGCAAAGGTGATCAGGGAAAAATGGACAGAACAGGAAGAAGGTTCGCAGGCTCGCTTGCCGCATATTGACTTTAGCTCTTTTATATTCTCTCTCGCACATTCGGCGCTTATCCAATTGGGCGAGGAGGCGGATCCCTTTACAGGGGCAAGCGGAATAAATCTTCCTCAGGCACAGGAGACAATAGACCTGCTTTCAGTCCTTGAAGAAAAGACAAGGGGTAATCTGACAAAGGATGAGGAGACATTAATGAAAAACCTCCTCTATACGTTGAGGATGAAATATATGGAAAAGACAAAGAAAATGAATACCTCTAAGTAAGGGCGTACGGCCGTACGTCCTGCCTCTCATTTTATGATAACCTCCGGGAGATTGTCTTGAGGAAGAGAATTGCAAAGATAAAGCAAAAGAAAAAAACCTTAATTATAATAGTCATTTCTATTCTGTTATTGATACTGGGAATAAATGCTGCCCTAAGGAGCAGTTATGTCTCTGATGCTGTTAAGGGGTATGTAACAGGCTGGCTTGAGGAGAGATTAGGAGAGAAGATTGTTATAGAGGGTTTTACATTTCATATATTCCCCACCTATCTGGAGATAAACAGGTTTTCCATTCCAAACAGGCCGCAGTTTAAGAATGAGAAAGTCCTTCAAGTGGAAAAGATAAAGATAAATTTCCGCGCCACTGCCCTTATATATAAGACCCTTATGATTACGAAGCTCCAGATTCAGAACCCGCATGTATGGATAGAAGAAGACCCTGTCTCCGGTGATAATTACTCTGCCCTTCTTGATAGGACGATAGAACTGCTCAGGAGGCCCTTAATAAAGAAGGTAATAAAGAGGTGGGTTGTTGTAAATGGCGCTATTGATATTGCCAGCAGGAAGAGGGATTTAACAGGGGAGATAAAAGGCTTAAACATTGATAACCGCACCGATATATTCAGCATGGAGCATAAGGCAGGCTTTAATGTAGAAGATATAATGGTAAAACTGAAATCCGCCTCATGGCATTCAAGGGAACTGGAAGGCAATGTAAGGTTCAGCAGGAAAAGGGAAGGGACGATTGTCCTGAAAAATATAAACATCAATGATAAATCTATTGGAACCATCGCTGCAAAGGGCTTTTATAAAGAAGAAGAAAAAAGGCTCGTAATATCGTCCTTAAAGGGCGACATTTTTAATGGCGCTGTCACAGGAGAGCTGGATGTATCCCTTGCCAATGAGATGCCGGCATATAAAGGCGTATTAGATGCAAAGAGGCTTGACCCTGATCCACTTTTGACATCAATAGCAGAATTACCACTGATAAAAAAGGAGATAAATTTTAATGTAAGTTTTTCAGGAAAGGGTTTTAATAAAAAGGATATCTTTGCAAAAGGGGGGATATCAGGGAGATTCAAACCAGCAGAAGATAATCTAAAAGGTCTTGAAAGGGCTGCGGCGCTGATAAAGGGATTTGATGCTGATTTTGAGTTAAATAATGGCGTATTGAGCATCGGAAAGCTCAGCGCCTCTTCTGAGAAGTCTTCACTTAATCTCTCAGGCGTAATAGATGAAAATGGCGGGATGAATATCTCTCTTGATCTTTTATCAAAGGACATTAATGAGATTACCAGCAGACTTAACTATCCTCACGCAGCAGGGGAGATGGCCCTCTCAGGCAGGATAACAGGCCTATTATTTGAACCAATCGTTGATGCTGAGTTCACTATTAAAGATGGCGCTTTAAAGGGCGTATCAGCGCCGACGGCATCAGGTGGAATATATTACAAAGGCGACGTGCTGAGTGTAAAGGATCTTCTTATTAAAAAGGATGAATCAGAGTACAGGATAAACGGCTCAGTTAGATTTAAAGGCTCTGATGATGGCATCAATTTTAGCAATCCCTATTTTGATCTAAGGGCAGATATAAAGGATGGGAGTCCAAAAGACATTGTTGCAATTTTTTATAAGGAGATACCGCTTTATATGAAGGCAACAGGGCCGCTCACTTTTAAGGGGACGCTGCATGATTTTTCAGGCGACGGGAGCCTGAATCTTGAAGCAGGCTCTGCCTATGGCCAGGAGTTTGACAGCGCTGCTGTTGCAGCTCATCTTGATACCGATAAGATTGCCTTTCAGAAGATTATTATAAAAAAGGGTAAGAGCGCTCTTAACGGTTATGGATTTATCAGTTTTAAAAAGGAGAAATATGGCAGGGCAGGCCAGAAGGCAGGATGGTCAGGCCATCTTACATCATCAAATATAGAGCTTCAGGATATAAATCTGATAAACAAGCGGGGTGCGCTTCCAGTAAAGGGAGGTTTCACGCTTGATTTGAAGGGAAAGGGTGATTTTCAAAGGCCCGAGATAGATGGGAAGATTCTTTTGAATACTGATTTAGGTCCGGGTGAGATAGTATTTGACATAAAGGAGATGGTCTTTAGTTTGGATGCAGGATTATTTGCAAAGAAAAACAGGATAAGCGGTGAGATAGAGCTAAAAGGAGGACTTCCATTTAATGCTGAGATAAATCTGAGGGATTTTCCACTGAATATCTTCCTCAGCCCTTATAAGCCTGAACTGTTTTCATCCATGCTGATTGCAGCAACAGGCAGGATTGAGGCAGAGGGCAATCTCAGGGATACTGATAATATTACCGCCTCAATTAATCTTACCGATATAAATGCGGATATTATGGGCTATAAGGTTTTTAATGACGGTGCCATTGTTGTAAGATACAGCGCTGGTGAGGCGATAATAGATTCCTTCAGGATAAAGGGCGAGGGGACTGCCATGTCGGTCGCTGGAAGGCTCAGGCCGTTTAAGGAATATAATCTGAATTTCTCCGGCGAGGCGGATATGAAGATAACAAGGCTCTTTACCAAAGAGCTTGAATACAGCAGGGGAAAGGCATATGCCGCAGTCATGCTCTCCGGCGAGTGGTTTGAGCCAAAGGTGAGAGGGGCGCTGAATATAAAGGACGGCGTTTTAAGGAGTAGGACGCTCTCCCAGCGTGTAGAAAAGGTGAATATTGCCCTCTTCTTAAATGAGAAGGAGATCATGTTAGATCAGTTTGAGGGGAGCATAGGCGGCGGGACAGTAAAGGGGGCAGGCCGCATAGAGTTGAGCGGTTTCAGGTTCGGGCGGTTTGGGATGAATTTTACCGTATCCAATGCCGCATTTAATTTTCCGGAGGGCTTCTCATCCGCCATTGATGCAAATATATTTGTTCAGGGTGATGCAAAGGAGAGGTTGGCAAAAGGGGACATATTAATTAAAAAGGGTGAGTACAAAAAGAGGGTAGATTGGAAGAGCGCACTGCTTGAATTTCAGAAGGTGCGCCAGCCCTCAGGTGAAAAATTGCCGCTCTTTGGCGACACAAAGCTTAATATACGGGTAGAAGGGAAGGAGAATGTCTGGATTAATAATAATACAGCCAAGCTTCCCCTTGAGATAGACATTATTCTAAAAGGGACTATTAATAGGCCGATTATTGTAGGCAGGGTGGAGGCAATTGACGGTGAGATATATTTCAGGAAAAATAGATTCAAGGTCATCTCAGGCCGTGTTGACTTTACTGATCCTGAAAGGATAAATCCTGTCTTTGATATTCAGGCATCATCAAGGGTCAGGAATTATCAGATTAGCCTGAATCTTACAGGCACTTTGGAGCGTTTCAACCTTACACTGGTATCAGATCCGCCTTTGAATGAGACCGATATCCTTGCCCTTTTAACCGTCGGAAAGACAACAGGGGAACTTGCAGGGGCAGAGCAGGCAGTCGGCACAACAGAGGCGGCATCCTTTGCAACAGGACAGGTTCAGGATGTTATAGAGGAGCGGCTGCAGGAGGTTATGGGATTTGAAAGGTTTCAGGTTGACCCATACTACTCTTCATCAAAGGCATCTGCAGGCCCAAGGCTTACAGTGAGCAAGCGGTTCTGGGAGGACAGCCTTTATGTCACATACTCAACAAACCTTGCGACCACAGAAGATCAATTGCTTCAGATAGAATATATACTAAATAAAAACATATCCCTCGTCGGCGAGCGTGATGAGAGCGGGAGATACGGGGCAGACATAAAATTCAGATTTGAGTTCAAATAGGGGTGATATTGAAAGGGTTAACGCTCTATGTTGCGTCATTAATAATTTTGTTCTCTATATTATTACCTGCTCGGGCATTCAGCGATGAGGACATTGAAGACAGGAAGATATTAAATATTGAGGTTGAATCAAGGACAGGGATAACAGCGCCGGAGATTGTTTCCATTACAGGTATTAAGGCAGGCGAGCCCTATTCTGCAAGGAAGATCAGGAAAGGGATAGAACTCCTGTTTAAGAAGGGGATATTCAGCGATATAATCGTGGATGCCGTGGATAAAGAGGATGGAGTGGTTCTGAAATTTATCCTTAAAGAAAAGGTGCTGATATCTGATATCAGGATAGAAGAAAATGCCATTATTTCCACAAAGGAGATTTCAGGCCTGATAAAAATAAAAAAGGGCGATGAATACAGCAGGAGAAAGACAGAGGAGACGGCAGAGATAATAGGGAATTATTATAGACAAAAGGGTTTTTTTAAGGCAGAGGTGGAGGCAGAGACGATACAGGAGAAGACGCCTGACAGGGTTTCTGTGGTATTTAAGATTGCAGAGGGCTTCAGGGCAAAGGTGGCAAAGATTGAGTTTACAGGCAATAAGGCCTATAGCGACCTTACACTCTCAAATATTGTTAAGGTCTGGAAGGATCTGCCCTATGATGAGATTCAATTAGATAAGGATATAAAGGCGCTGGAGGAATTTTATATAAAAGAGGGATATATCAGGTCTGTAATATCTCCAAAGAGGGTCTATTATGATGAGGATAATAATGAGGTCTCAATCATACTCCATATAGAGGCAGGTATTCATGTTATCGTGAGCTTTAAAGGGAATACAGAGGTCTTTTCCGGGGAGCTTAAAAAGGAGCTTCTGATATATGAGGACAGAAGCTATGAGGAGGATATCCTGGATGGAAGTGTGAAAAAGATGCAGTCATTATACCGCTCAAAGGGATTTTATCTTGTAAAGATAGATTACGAGCTGAAGGAATTTCTGGAGAAGAATGAGGTCGCATTAACCTTTAGCATCAATGAGGGAAATAAGGTTTTTATAAATAAGATTTCAATTAAAGGCAATGAGTCAATAAAGACTAAGAAGATAAAGAAGATTATGAATACTAAAAAGGCAGGCATCTTTTCAAGAGGGATATTAAAGGACGATGTGATAGCAAAGGACATGGAATCTATAGCCGCCCTCTACAGGCAGAATGGTTTTACAGAGGCGAAGGTTCTGGAGCCGGAGGTTATACTCAGCGAGGACAGGACAGAGATGGAGGTGGTTATTGCCATAGCAGAAGGCCCAAAGACAACAATAGATAAAATAATAATAAAAGGGAATACCGTATATCCAACTGAGGAGATAATTAAGGCAATGAAGGGCAAAGAGGGTATGCCCTATATTGAGGCGCAGGCAAATGATGATAAATATAATATACTGGCCCTCTATTCAAAGAAGGGATACCTGTATGCAAATGTGGTTATGAAGCGTTTTTTTAAGGAAGATAAAAAACTCATTGAGCTTGTCTATACAATAACAGAGGACAAGCCTGTAAATATAGGAAGGATATATCTTACAGGCAATCTGCTCACAAGGGATAAGGTTGTTTACAGGGAGCTGCTTTTTCATTCAGATGAGCCTTATGATTATGAAAAGATACTTAAGACCCAGAGGAGGCTTTACAGCCTCGGCATCTTTGGCGAGGTGAAGATTGACCCAATTGAGGAGCCCAAAAAGGAAGGGGCGGAGATAAAGGAGTATACCAAGGATATCCAGATCAGTGTTAAAGAGAGGAATGCAGGCGCAGTGGAATTTGGCGTCGGCTTTGGCGATGTGGATAGATTAAGGGGATTTGTAGAGGTCTCTCATAAAAATATCTGGGGATATAACAGGCAGGCCAATGTAAGGGCTGAGGCAAGTGCGGTGGAAAAAAAGCTTTCTGTGGGATTTAAAGACCCGTGGCTCTTTAACTACCGTATGGATGGAAGGGCAGGGGCGGGTTATCAGATAGAGGAGAATGTGGGTTATTCGGTAAGGAGGCTCAGTCTTACTGCCGGCATTGACAAGGGCTTTACAGAATATATAAAGGGCTCTCTCTTTTATCAATATGAGGATGTGGAGCTTTATAATGTCAAGCCTGATGCAATACTTGCGCCGGAGGATCAGGGGCATATTGCAATAAGCAGCCTGAACCCGTCTATAATAATTGATACGAGGGACAACCCCTTTAATCCTGCGCGAGGTTTTATTGCAGGCCTTTCAGTAAAGAATGCGGCAAATTATCTCGGCTCAGAGGCTGAATTTATAAAGATGTCGCTTCAGACGAGCTGGTATTATTCACCAATAAAGCGCACAGTCCTCGCCCTGTCAGCAAGAGGCGGTATTGGCAAGGCCTTTGGCGATTCGGTTGAGATGCCTATAAGCGAAAGGTTTATGGCAGGCGGGAGGACAACTGTAAGGGGTTATCAGCAGAACTTTCTCGGGCCAAAGGGCAACGATGGGACACCAACAGGCGGCAATGCAATGCTTATATTGAATGCAGAGCTGAGATTTAATCTCCCTTACAATATAGGACTGGTCTTCTTTGTTGACGGCGGGAATGTATGGCTTACCTATGAAAAATTTAGATTTAAAGATTTAAAATATACAACAGGCGCTGGAATAAGGTATAATACGCCTATCGGCCCCCTGCGGCTTGACTATGGTTATAAGCTGGACAGGGAGGTTGGAGAGGATGTAGGGGAGTGGCATTTTACGCTGGGCCATGCGTTTTAGTCAGGCTATACGTACACAAAAATAATCTGAAGCGAATTTATTTGTATTTTCAATAATATTGCAAGAAACTTTGGGCTTTTAAATGGATTTTTGATGTGCTATAATTATAAATGAAGTCTCAAAAAACTTTTGGAGAGACAGGGGAGGAAATGGCAGTAGCCTTCTTAAAAGAAAAGGGCTACAGGATTGTGGAGAAGAATTACAGAACCCCTTTCGGAGAGATAGATATAATAGCCCATGACGGCCCGATACTTGTTTTTCTGGAGGTTAAGGCAAGGAGAAATCCAACCTTTGCAACTCCCCTATTAGCAGTGAACCGCAGGAAACAGCAGCATATAGTAAAGTCAGCTATGAGTTATCTCTTTTCAAAGAGGATTAAGGATAAGGGGTGCCGCTTTGATGTGGTTGCAATAACCATCTCGGATGATGTAAACCCCGTTAGAGATTTATCTCTAAACGGGGTAAAGATAGAGTTATTTAAAAATGCCTTTGAATTGGAGAGAGATTTTAGATGACAGAAGAGCTTCTTAAAAAGATATATATCTTTGATGGCCTGGCCCAGCAGGAGCTGCTGGAGATTACAAAGATCTGCCAGAAGGCCTCGTATAAGAATGGAGAGGTAATTTTTAAGG
>JACPZJ010000167.1 GCA_016195585.1 Nitrospirota bacterium
GCACAAAAAGAAAATAAACCCATCTTTATGCTTATTACAGCCATCTGGTGCCACTGGTGCAATGTGTATGAGGAAAAGAGCCTTGCAGATAAAGATGTAGCAGAATATATAAATAAAAACTATATACCCATCTTTGTTGACTATGATAAGAGAAAGGACATAAGCAAACAGTATCCTGCAACAGGCTTGCCTGTAACAGTAATCTTATCACCTAAGGGTGAAAGGCTTGCAACAGTATCAGGATATATTCCTAAAGAAAGGCTGCTTCAAAACTTAAAGACAACAGCCTTGTCCTTTAAAAGTGGAGATATCCCGCCGCAGGCAGGGGTAAAGAGAGAAACGGAGAAGCGGGGAAAGGGGGAAATGGGGAAACGGAGCACTGAAAAGGTTAAGCATCTCACTAATGCAGAGCTAAAAAAAATCACCGCAGGTTTTAAAGAGATAGTCCTTTCCAATTATGACCCTCAATACGGCGCAGAAGGGAAATGATAAAAGGCCTGAGCCTGAATATTTGATGGATCTTTATAAAAACAGGGACAGGAAAGACTGGGTTTATAAGGTGGTTGAGCTTCAGAAGAAATATAAGCTTTCTGGATTATATGACAGGATTGATGGGGGATTTTTCAGATACGCCGCTGAAAGGGACTGGTCAAGGCCTCACTTTGAAAAACTCCTGTCTGACAATGCGGATATTGTACGACTATATCTCCATGCCTATCGGATAAGTAAAAATGAAAAATATAAAAAGATTGCTCAGGACTCGCTTAATTATGTTCTAACAACTTTTTATAATGAACAGGAGGCGAGGTTTTACAATAGTCAAAGGTCAGATATTGTATACTACTATCTTTCAGAGAAGGACAGAAAGGCTGTCGGCTCACCTGATGTAGACAGGGCTGCCTTTGCAGTTTCTCAATCTAAGATGATTATAACCCTCCTTCATGCTGCTGATACACCCCCCTTTATTCCCCCCTTGGTAATGGGGGACACAGGGGGGTTAAAAGACATTGCCATTTCATGCCTTCAGTTTATCTATAAAAATATGGTAACAGAAAATGGCGTTTTAAGTTATTATGACCCTGCAAAAAAAGAGAATGGATTAACTGGCCAGCTTGAGGATAATCTTTGGGCAACCCTTGCGTTTAAGGAGGCATATCTTCATACAAAGAACAAGGAGTATCTTGATACAGCAGAGACTCTCGCACAATTTGTTGTAACCAGCCTGCATGATAAAAAACAGGGCGGGTTCTATGAGTGGAGAATAGGAGAAGCAAAGGGGCAAGGGTCAGGGGTCAAGGGGCAAGGATTAGGAGAGAAGGCTTATCTGTTAAACGGATTAGCAGCATATACAATGCTTGAGCTTTATAAACTCACTAACAAAGAGGAATATCTTAAAACAGCAAAAGAGACCATTAGTGTCTTTCTCCCTGATAAGAATAAGCCCTCCTCGCCATACTTCCAGAGAAGCGCCGGGTATTTGATAAAGGGTTTGAGTAAATAGGATTCTCCTAAAATCATATGGCATAATAGACAGGGGTATTAAAAATGTGATACCATTTAATAATAATGGATATTGGATATCACCCTGCTATCTTGATTACTGCTGATCCTGTTCCCGCGCTTAGGGATATAAAGCCGCCAAGGGATTTGTTTTATCTTAGCTGGTGGTTTATCCTTTTGCTTGTTCTTATTTTCTCTGGCCTTATACTGTTTATACTTTATAAAAATAAGAAGAATAAACTTATTAAAGAAGACGGGGCTATTGAGGAGCCGATAATGGTGAAAAAAGAGCCAATTATAACAGAAGATTTAGAAAGGGATTTTAAGATGAAAAAGAAAAAAGGGATTGACAGCGAGATTGAAAGACATGATGAGATCGTGAACAGGATGAAAGAGGAGATAAAAAAGGTAATAGTTGGTCAGGATGCAATGATAGAGAAGGCGCTTATCGGCCTTTTTTCAAGGGGGCATATAATTCTTGAAGGTATGCCCGGCCTTGCAAAGACCCTCTTTCTAAAAACGCTCTCTCAAATAGTTGACACATCATTTAACAGGATACAGTTTACCCCGGACCTCCTGCCTGCTGACCTTATTGGCACAAGGATATATGATAAGAAGACAGGCAGGTTTTACACAAGAAAGGGCCCGATATTCGCCAATCTGATACTTGCTGATGAGATTAACAGGGCGCCTGCAAAGGTGCAGAGCGCGCTCCTTGAGGCAATGGAGGAAAAACAGGTAACTATCGGCGATGAGACATTTAAGCTGAATGAACCCTTTATGGTCATGGCAACGCAGAATCCAATAGAAGGCGAGGGCACCTACAGGCTCCCTGAGGCGCAGCTTGACAGGTTTATGTTAAAGATAAAGATAAGTTATCCAAGCTATGATGATGAGAAGGAGATTGTAAACAGGATGGCAAAGGGAAAGGCAATAAAGGTTAATACAATAACAGCGCCTGATGAGATATTAAAGATAAGGAAGGTTGTGGATGATATATATGTGGATGAGGTGATGAAAAAATATATCCTGAATATTGTCTTTGCAACAAGAAAGGTTGAAACTAATGGCATTGGCATTGAGGAGTATATCCAATTTGGGGCATCGCCGAGGGCGTCAATATACCTTACAACCACAGCAAAGACCCATGCCTTTTTAAGGGGGCGTGGATATGTAATGCCAGAGGATATAAAGGCCATCGCAACCGAGGTCTTGAGGCACAGGATCATCCTCACCTACGAGGCAGAGTCAGAGGGTGTTACAACGGATAGCTTAATTGAAAGATTGTTTGAGAAGGTGGAAATACCCTGATACCCCTCACCCTACCCTCTCTCACAAGGGAGAGGGAAAAGTGCGATGGCTTTTTCCAATAGGGGAAAGGGGTTTTTTGTAGGGCAATCCTTTTGTAGGCACGGTTTAAACCGTGCCTACAGGCCCTTTCGTTTCCCCTCCCTTGATGGGAGTGGATTAAGGGGAGGGTGAAGGAAGGACAAATTTAAGAGATATGGAAACAAAAAGCATAGCAGAGAGGAATATTTTCAAAAACATCAAGAGGCTTGAGATAAGGACAAGACACCTTGTGGATACCCTCTTTAATGGCGACTACATGAGCCTCTTTAAAGGCCGCGGACTGGAGTTTGTATCTTTAAAAGAATATGAAGATGGTGATAATATAGGCGATATAGACTGGTCTGTTACAGCAAGGCTTGATGAGCCATATATAAAGACATACAGGGAGGAGAGGGAACTCCCTGTGATGCTCGTCATAGATGGCAGCCCATCCATGCAATGCGGCATAGATTCCAAAAGAAAGTGGGATGCTGTACTGGAGGTCTCAGCCACCCTCATCTTCTCAGCAGTAAGATCAAATAGCAGGATAGGCCTTCTGATATTTACAGATAAGATAGAGCTATTTATTCCGCCAGCAAAGGGGAATGGCCATGCCTTTAGGATATTAAAGGGGCTGCTTGAGTATAGAAGGCCAAGCCACTCTCACCCCCCTTTAATTCCTCCCTTAGTAAGGGGGGAGACAGAGGGGTTGAAAGGGGGATGCGGGGGGATTATTCCCCTTCAATACCTCCACAGGGCAATAAAAAAGCGGTTTATTGTGTTTTTTATATCTGATTTTATCTTTCCTTTAAATAAAAGAGACTGGTTTGGTTCAGCGAAGAGATATGACCTGATTGCTGTAAGGGTATTGGATCAGGATGAATTGCAATTCCCAGATATCGGCCTTGCTGACATTATTGATGCTGCGACAGGAGAGTATCTCTCTTTTGATTCTGGTGATAAGGGGTTTAAAGAAGAATATGCGAGGGCAGCCTCTGACAGGGAAAGAGAGACCCATGATTTTTTCAATAGGTTGAAGATAGATGATGTCCTAATAAGGACAGACAGGCCGCTAACAGCCCCCTTTCTCCGACTCTTTTATAAAAGGGCAAGGCAGGGTCTGTCATTCCGCACTTGATGCGGAATCCAGAAAACACTGGATTCCCGCTTTTGCGGGAATGACGATAGGGTAACCCCAGTCAAAACCACTGGGAATTGCAAATTAAAATTTATGATTCATTTTTCAAATCCAATAATTTTTTTGCTCATACCCCCTGTGATATTGCTCTTTTTTCTCCTTCGCAGGCTGAGGAAATATCATGCCATATCTGTTTCGAATATCAGCATAATCAAAAAATCAGCGAAAAAAACGGGATTCACCAAAATAGCCCTTCTATCCCTGAATATTGCTGTTATCCTCCTTCTTGTCCTGATTGCAGCAAGGCCGCAGGGCTTGGGCGGCATAAAAGAGGAAAAATTTACAGGGATGGACATGGTGATTGCCATGGACATCTCTGGCAGTATGCGGGCAGAGGACTTTAATCCAAACAGGATTGAGGCTGCAAAGAGGATAACGTTGAATTTCATTGACAGGATGAAGGGCAACAGGATCGGCCTTGTCCTATTTGCCGGAAGGAGCTTTACCCAGTCCCCCTTGACAGTGGACTATAATGTGCTGACAGAGTTTATCAATCGGATTGACCTTCGCATGATAGATATAAGCGGGACAGCTATTGGCGATGCCATTGTAACATCTGCAAACAGGTTCTTTGATGATAAGGTTAGAAGCAGGGTGATAGTACTTTTAACAGACGGAGAAAATAACGGGGGGGCTATTGACCCACTTACCTCTGCTGCTGTTGCAAAATACAGGGGGATAAAGGTATACACAATCGGGATAGGAAGCCCAGAGGGTGCGCCGATTCCTGTGTATTCTGAATCAGGCAAGGTTATCGGTACAATCCTTGCTAAGATAGACGAGCCGCTGCTAACAGATATTGCGGATATTACAGGCGGCAGGTATATCAGCGCATCGGATGAGAAAGGGCTTATTAGCGCCTTTGGTCAGATAGCAGATATGGAAAAGGATAATATTAAGATGGACAAGCATGTCATATATAAAGACTATTATCCCCATGCTGCTGTTGCGGTTGCCTTTATCTTTACACTATCCTTTTTATACGAAAGGCTAAGGAGGCGGACGGCATCTCTATTAGTTTGGCGGAATCAGATTTATAAGTGGATATTGTCAGGGGTATTTATATTGGTTTTGCTTTTTATAGCAATAGGGCCTGATAGGAAGAATAACGAGGGCAAAGGGGACGGCCTTGATATAGTGATTGCCATGGATACATCCCTGAGTATGCAGACAGAGGATATTGCCCCGAACAGGGGTGTTTATGCAAATAACCTTGCGAGGGAGATTATCACTGCCCTGCCTGCAAAGAGGGTGGGCATTGTCCTCTTCTCTGATTACGGTTATATACTCTGCCCCCTTACCTATGACAGGGATGCAGCCCTTACCCTTTTATCTAACAGGACGAGGGAATCTGGCAAGGGAACAAATATCTCTGATGCAATCATGACCTCTGCGCTCCTTTTTACAGATAAAGACCATAAAAAGGTCATCCTCCTTCTTACCGATGGCGAGGATACAAGAGGGGTGAAGGCAGAAAAGATAGGGGAGATATTGCAGGATAATAACATAAGACTATTTACAATAGGCATCGGCAGGAAGGAGGGCGGCCTGATACCCATAAGAACCGGTGAGAAGATGGAGTTTAAAAAAGATATTGCAGGGGAATATGTACATTCAAGGCTTGATGAAGGGCTGTTAATGGAGATAGCAAAGGCTGGTAAAGGCGAGTATATTAGTATGGGTAATAACCCTGTTGAGATTATAAAGGCAGTGGTCGAGGGTCAGGGGGCAGGGGTCAGGGATTGGAAGGGCGGGGCAAGCCAATACCTTTCTTTTGTTGCACTAATGCTTTTTATGGTGATTATTATATTATGAAGAAAATAGTCTTTATTATAGTAAGTAGGGTGGGCTATGCCCACCAAATAATATTGGCAGATGAAAACGGTGGGCACAGCCCACCCTACTTCTAACTTGTGGGAGAGGATCAGTGTGAGGGGAATTTTTAAATGAAAAAAACAATTCTAATTATTATTGCTCTAATAATATTTTTATCTGCTGGATTAATTATTGAATCTTTGCTAAATCCTGTTAAAAAGGGTAATGGCTATTATAAGGCAGGGAAATGGAAAGAGGCAGAGAGGGCTTATCTGTCAGCCCAAAGGTACAGGCCTGATTCTTATATCATCAATTATAATCTTGGAAATATATATTTTAAAAAGGGGGATTATGATAAGGCAATCAGCTATTTTCAAAAGGCTGTAGAGAAGGAGAAGGGTTTTTTTGAGGGCTATTATAATCTTGGTACTGCCTATATTAAAAAGGGGGCTACAAATGAAGCCCTCTATTACCTTGAAAAGGCAAGGGAATTACGGTCTGATGATGAGGATTTAACTGCAAACATCAGGTATATCCAGTCTGTTAGAGACAGGGAAAAGGCAAAGGGAGAGGAAGGAGATGCAAAAACAGCCCTCCAGCCCGAATATACCGGTGAGGCAAAGCAGATGGACTCAGATGAGGGGGGCGCTGTAGTAACAGGAGAGGGGATGGAGGCTATTTTAAGGATGCATAAAGGGGAGGAGGAGAGGTGGCAGGGCGCCTTTAGGCTTGATATAGAGGGGGCATCAAAGAAGGGTCAGCAGGATGGAATAGAGGGTGTATGGCAGAAGGACTGGTAGGTAAATAATAGATATTTATATTGATATTACAAATACTTATATCAATTCTTTTCTATTGACAATGATACTTAAAAGGCATATAAATGGACTTTAAAAAATAGAGAAATACTTCATTTAATAAATATACCCGTAATAAGTATTCCTGCATAAGAAACTTCACTTTTAGAGGGGGGTGATGTGGAAAGTGCTAACCTAAGAACCGCAAAAACGCAAAAAACGCAAAATCGCATAGGAAGGGGGGATGTTTCAGAACAATACTATTGTTTCATAATTGTTTTTAGTAGGGATGTTTTGGGGAAATAAATTTACTAATTGTCTATCTTACTTAACTTTAATAGGGAGGTAGAGTATGAAGAAAAAGCAAGGTATCAATGAAGACTGGTTATCGTTTTGGCTTGCCATTGTCATATCCATTATTGCGTTTTTAGCGTTCACAGGGATCGACCCGCTCGGATGGGGAATAAATACCAATGTGTGGACGGATCCATCAAAGGCATTGGCGCCAACAGGAAGTACATACCTGACTGTGAAGGGTGAGATTACCAAAATAGAGGGTAATAAAGTGACTCTCAAGAAGGCGGATGGCAAGGAAGAGGCCATTACTGTGAAGGACACAGCCGGGCTTACGGTGGGCGGCAAATATGAAAAAAAAGGATTGTCTGGTTTTACCTCACTGATTCTGACCTACTTGTTCTTACTGGTGGTGATGGGGATTGGCGCTGGCTTGTTACGAGCTAATATAGGAAAATTTGTTATAGGATTTACCATCCTCTTCTGGCTGAGCTACCTATGCTGGTTCATTGGCAGTAATGCCTATATAGCTGCTGTTGATGCAAGCAAGGCAGGCGTCCCATGGTCTTTGAAGCTTACACCTGAGGCTGGGTTTATCATCGCCCTTGTAGTGGGTCTTATAATAGGTAACTTCTTTCAGGGTTTTTCAGACTTCTTGAAGGAGGCTATAAGGCCTGAGCTCTATATAAAAACAGGTATCGGCTTGATGGGTATACTGCTTGGTATAAAGGCAGCCACATCATTCAGCCTGGCGAGTGCAGTATTGTTTAGGGGTCTCTGCGCCATAATTGAGGCATATCTAATTTACTGGGCTGTTGTTTATTTAATTGCAAGGAAATACTTTAAGTTCAATAGGGAATGGGCAGCGCCACTTGCATCAGGCATCTCTATATGCGGTGTTTCAGCGGCTATAGCAACAGGCGGAGCTATAAAGGCAAGGCCTATGGTGCCGATTATGGTCTCCTCACTGGTTGTTATCTTTGCTGTTACGGAACTTATAATACTACCTTTCTTCGCCCAGACCTTCTTATGGAAAGAGCCGATGGTGGCAGGCGCATGGATGGGTCTTGCTGTTAAGTCAGACGGCGCAGCCTTTGCAAGCGGCGCGGTCGTGGATGCCCTTATAAGGGCAAAGGCAGAGTCAGCATCAGGCATAAAGTATGAACCGGGCTGGATGCTCATGGCTGCCTCTACCACAAAGCTCTTTATTGACATCTTTATCAGCATATGGGCATTCATCCTTGCAATAATATGGTCTACCAAGATAGAGGCAAAGGCCGGCGAAAAAATACAAGCAGCCGAGATATGGGCGAGATTTCCTAAATTCGTCCTTCCCTATGCTGCTGGATTTATCATAATGCTGCTAATTTCTTTCCCTGCCGCATCAAAGATATCAGCTGTTGAAAAAGATATTAAGGCGGTGAAAAAGGAGGTTACTGCATTAGAGAAAGAGCTCCCGACAGCAGCGCCTGAAGCACAGCCGGCTATACAGGAAAAGATAAATGCGTCAAAGGATAAGATAAAGGGCCTTGATGCCCAGATCAAAGAGCCAAAGAAGACGCTAGCACAAGGAAATACAGCAGCCAATGGAGCTAATGCGTTCAGAGTAATGTTCTTCCTCCTCACCTTCTTTGCGATTGGCGTGGTTTCAAACTTTAAGAAGCTATGGGAAGAGGGTATAGGAAAGTTAGCAGTTATTTATGTCGTCGCCCTCTTCGGGTTTATCATATGGGTTGGTCTGATTATTTCATGGATATTCTTCCATGGTGTGATGCCGCCAGTGATAACAGGATAAAAATCGGTTTAAACTTTTAAATGGTTTAAAATACAAAGGAGGAATTATGGCTGAGGGACCAAAATTATCGGAAGAAATAAAAAAGATGGAATACGAGCCCCTGCTCCCTGTAGAGAAAAAACTTATAGCATGGAGCATATCATTGGGCTTCGTTCTGCTTGGGATACTTGTGTGGGTAAGTTACACCTTTTTCCCCGCAGGGCATTAAGCCGCAAACATTAAGAAAGTTAGCCCTTACCTTTTTCCTCACCTGAGGGAAGGTAGGGGCTAACAAATCTTCATACGAAGAAATATCTCTTCAAATTCCTTATTTCTTTTTTCCCATGATTTCAGTATTGTGTAATTGTCCAGCCACGCCTTAAAGTCCTCATTACGGTCTGATAATTTACCATTGTTGAAATCCTCAATAAAGGCCGCTGTGCCCATATTATATTTTCTCTCCATGGAAAACAGAAATTTTTGCAGCCGTGCAATGCTTTTCTTACATAAATACAGCTCCCGCCCAAGGGAAATTTCATATTCATCTGTGTGCATACGGTATTCTATGAATTTAAAATTACCTTGTCAACAATATATATCAAATAAAGATTATTCTTCAAGAGCCAATTTTAAGAAGGAAGATGGATAAGGCAGAACATTCTTATCCTGCCTTTTTTACACCCCAAGCATTTTATGGCATGTTCTGCATGGCTCTGGCGGCTCAGATAGCTGAGCCTTTTCAAATTTTTTCAGTTCCGCTGTGTCAGCGAAAAGAGAATATACTTCTCTGGCCATCATTTCCCTTTGGGTAAAACAGTCTCTGAATTTAGTATACTCCAGATTGTTCCATATAGCATCAAAGGATTCCTTAAAAATATCTCCAAAACTCAAACTATTCATTGTATATTCTTTGCCGCAGTATATCCTTTTAAATGGCGACGGGAGAGGCGGGTACAGATAGACGCATGGTGATACCTTACCATCTACTGATATGTAGAGATTTCTGAGCGGATCCTCCTCGCACACAGCTATATCAATAGGGGATAAAGGATGTGTTCTTAGGGTTATCTTTAATTCTTTGGCATTGGCCTCTGCCTCTTTAATGAGGTCTTCATAAGGGTTCAAGGGTTCAAGGGTTCGTGGGTTCAAGGAATTCACTTGACCCCTATCGCAATTATACACCATCTGTTCCTCCTGCCACTCATTTGTTATATGAATCAGATTTGTCAGGACAACATCCTCTATGCCGATCTCCTTTGCCAGTTGAGGCAGGCGCGGGATTTCAGAGATATTATCCTTGAGCACAAGATAGATAACATGCAGGCTTGGTTTTTGCAATCTCTTATCTGCCTTGATCTGGTTAAAGGTTTGAATATGTCCTAAAAGGCCATTAAGGTCAGAGCCTACTCTTATAGAATTATGTGTCCCTGACGTTGCCCCGGCGAGTGAAAAACCAATAAGGTCAGTGCCGGCATTTATCAGCTCTGATATATAATCTTTGCTTAATATGCTTCCGCTTGTTACGAAGCCTGCCTGTGCGCCTTCTGCTTTAACAAGCCTTATTATTTCAACGAAATCTTTGTGGAGCAAGGAATCACCCCATCCTTCAAGGATAACAGTCTCCACATCCTTAAAATAAGGCGTAAGTTTTTTAAAGTCCTCAATCATCATATCGCCAAAGAGCCAGCCATCAGCCGTCTCCCTTATACACATTTTGCAGTTAATGGGGCATCTTGTGGTAAGCTCAATCTGCCATGCAGAGAAGGGCTTTATTTTTGGTTTTTTGAAGAATTTTAAAAGGTCAAGCCAATACATTAACAGTATATCCATCCTTAAGCAGCATTTTTCTGATTCCGTTTATGTGAGTTACACCTACCACTGCCACTGTATTCCCCTTTTCTATGAAGGGCGTCATCCTTTCATATAAGACAGGATCCCTTTTATCTATTATAGACTCGCAATAGGTTGGAAAGTCATTTGCGCCTGACAGCAATCCTTCCAGATTTCCCCTAAGGTAGTATTTTACATATCTTTTTGCATAACCTTCCCACTCACCTGTCTTTTTAAGGAAGCTTACAATCCTTTTAAGCGGTATTTCCTCTAATGCCGCTATCTGCTCCTCAATCTTTTCAAGAAAATAAACCTTCTTGCCTAATCCCATTGCTATGTTAAGGGCGTCTATATCCAAAGTGTATCTCCACCCATTTTTTTTCCTGCAATAAATCCAGATAGCGAAGAATGCCATCCATGGCTTCTTGTCCTTGATCTGCTGGTAAAGCGAATCATTCCTTGTTTGCCCAAAGGTCATCATGTAAGTATCAAAGTAGCTTTGGGCGCTGATGGTAGATTCAAGTCTATTTATTTCATTAATCGTATGGGCATCAAGGAGGTTGTCAAGGGATGAATGATTATCGCCCCTTGCCCCTTGTTCTACTACCTTATTCATATTGTTTTCATCAAGGGGGCCTTCTAATAAAACTGTATCAGCATTGCTTATATATCGGGTCAAGGATTTTTTGAAACTATAAGGGAAGAAATGGGCAGCGCCGATCAGATAGGAGGCCTTTCTACCCTTTTCTATCTTCCAGACAGTTTTAAGAATGTGAATATACTGCTGTTAGATAAATTATAATTACAGGATTTATAATCAAGGAATGGAATGCCTCCCCATTTCTTTTTAAAAAATATAACCCCATTATTAACTCCCAAGCCTAAATTGATAAATGATTTTCCCTCTTCCTGCGCAGTATTTATCAATTCGCGCAGGAGAAGATCCGAAGCCCCTGGCACATAATGTTTTTGTGATCTGAAGTTGAACATATAAAAGGCATACTCCTTTGCGCCAAATTCAGCAATGTCAAAGGCAACGAGGCTTCCCGCCCTGTCCCTTGCCGTAAAGACTGCTGCTGTAGAAACAGAAGAAACATATTTTGGGATCCTTTTAAAGAGATGCTGTGTGTCTTCGCTAACCTTATAGGCGCTTAAAAATTCAGAGATCAACTGCATGTGGTCATCATTTAGCTCCCCTCTCTTTTCCCAATATAATTCCCTTGAGGCGCGTTTTATCATGTTTCTCAATTTCTGATGTATGTGTAAATCAGAAGGGTCAAGCCTGTAGTAGCAATCGGATTCACTCTCGCTTCGGGGATACTGTAATTTGGGAATTGAAGGCGCAATTAAGACTGTCTGCTTGGGCCTGATCTGCTCTATTGCCATATCAAGCGCTTCTTTCATTTTTATTTCTTCAAAAGGTTCATTTAAAGGATAGCCGATAAAGATAAGATAACCATTGCGATTATAGCAGAGATAATCCTTTATAAGAAAAGGTTCGCCCTCTGATATGGCAGCGACATAACCAGTGATATGTTCAGGCAGATAGGCGTATTGAAAAACATAATCCTTTTCAGAAGCAGTCAGCATATTTTTATATCTTCTCTACATTATAACCATCATCAAGAAGCATTCTCTGAATTCCAGGTATGTGCATTACCCCTATTAGTATTATTGAATTTCCCTTTTCAAGAAAGATTTTCATTTGCTCATATAAGACAGGATCCCTTTTATCTATAATAGAAGGGCAGTGCATTGGAAAACTATTTAAAATAGATATCAATTCTAAAAAATATCCTTTTGTGTAGCAGTCCACAAATTTTTCTACGCATTCCTCTCTTGCGTCTATTTTTTTTAGAAAACTTACTATCTTCTCAAGAGGAATCCCATTTAAAGCCTCTATCTGGTCATCTATGCTTTCAAGGTAATAAACACCTTTGCCCCGCTCTTTTGCTATCTTAAAGGCATCCACATCCATTATATGCTTCCAGCCTCTTTTTCTTAAATAATGCGCCCAGATATTAAAGAAGGCCATCCATGGCCTTAATCCCTTTATCATGGGGGATAACCAGTCAATATTCCCTGGACTTAAGGTATTTATAGAAAACAGAAATGGCGTATATCGTTGAAAGGCAAAATCAAGCTCTTTATTGATTTTAATTATAGTCGGGTCATCTAAGGCATTGTAAAGTGATGGCATACCTTCACTATTTAAGCCGTTGTCTATTACCTTTTTCATATTAGCCTCATCAACAGGGGCCTCTAACACAATAGCATCTGCACTGCTTATGAGCCGATCAAGTGATTTTTTAAAACTATATGGAAAGAGGTGTGTAGTGCCGGCCAGATATGATTTTGCACTGCCCTTTTCAACCTGCCATATCATCTTTAAATCCCGAACATCTGAACTAAAAAAAACCATATCTTTTCCTCTATGGTATTATAATGTTGGTTTAAGTAATCTGATTAATTCAATCATACTTGCTGGTTTGCGGCGGTATTCGCAAAATTCATATTTTAAAAAAGGCACGCCACCCCATTTCCCCTTAAATTTCTTTATCCCTTCGTTTACGCCTAATCCTAAATTAATATAATCTTTTCCATGCTTTTTTGCAAGATTTATCATTTCGTGAAATAGCATGTCGGATGCATGGGGGATATAATTTTTTCTTGAATAGCAGCCCACCAGATAGGCTGCAAATTCTTTTGCAGCAAGGTCAATAACATAAAAGGCTGTTAGCTTTCCTTCTTTGCTGCGGGCATTTAAAACAACTGCACTGCTGGAATGGCAGACATAGTCAGGTATGCTCAAGAATAACTGCCTAATCATGGGAGAGGGGTTTTCAAGCTCTATGAATTCAGATATGAGTTCATCGTGCTCTTTTAAAACCTCATTAGCCATTTCAACATCCATATTCTTAAATGCCTTTTTAACAGCCAGCATTAGATTGCTTTTTATCTTTAATTCATGTAAATCAAGCTTATAATAATTATCACTTTCCCTCTTCTGGCATGTCATGGAGAATGAATCAGGTATTTCCGGTGCTATGAACCAAGTATATTCAGGTTTATATTTTTTTATAATGTCATTTAAGGCAGTCTCAAGATTTTTTTTTGTAAATGCCTGTTCTAAGGGATAGCCAATAAAGATCAGCCAGTTATCTTTTACAAAATATAGATAGTCTTCAATTAATAATGGCTCGCCTTTTGAAATCAGGGACATAAGGCTTACTATATGTTCAGGGACATAAGCCTTCGTTAATATATATTCCTTTTTTTCAGGGGGAATCATAATCGCGAGGATAGCGTAAAATAGCGGATTATGCAAATGGAAAGTGGGTGTTCATCCTTGACAAAATGAACCTTCCTTGCTATATTCAATTATAAATCAAGTAATTAATTAACTCACCGGCCTTCCTTTGGGAGGCTTATACCCCCTGAAAAAGGGAGGAAATGAGGGGTTATTATGGATATCCAATGTGCAAGATGTGGTGCGCGGTATAAATTAGATGATAGAAGGATAACCCGTGATTTTATAAGGGTAAAATGCACTAATTGCGGCAATGTCTTTGCAGCGCAGAAGATGGTGGAAAGGATTATTGAGTCCCCGAGGGAGAGGGGCAGATCAGAGAACATCAGGGAGCAGGTTATAGCTGGTAGAAGGGAGCAGCCTGCGCCTGCGAGGGCTGGCA
The DNA here is from genome assembly GCA_016195585.1 of Nitrospirota bacterium. Lineage (GTDB taxonomy): Bacteria > Nitrospirota > CAKKRA01 > 9FT-COMBO-42-15 > 9FT-COMBO-42-15 > JACPZJ01. Next base: position 14,230 of record JACPZJ010000167.1, read on the forward strand.
GCGGCCCCGGGGTTGCAGATTATATCCCAGGCATAATAGTGATGTTTCTCCTTACCCTGGGGGCAATTTATCTGGGGAAATTTTTAAAGGGTGTGGATCCTAACTTAATGGATAGATACCATCTTAACTATGTCCTTTTCCTTTTAGTGATTGGCATAGCATGGAGAAATACAATCGGGATACCTGACAGCCTGATGTATGGAATCGGTCTCGGCAGGCCGCTTTTAAAGATAGGTATAATTATAATGGGCCTGAGGTTCGGCCTAGGCGCCCTTGCTGATATAGGGTTTACAGGGTTAGCAATCATCGCCCTGTTTGTTTTTGGTTCGGCAGGGTTGATCCTCTTTTTGGGTAAGAAGTTTGAGATGGCTGATTCCTTTGCAGGTGTCTTAGCATCTGCCATTGGGATATGCGGCGTGTCGGCTGCCATTGCAGCAGCCCCTGTTGTTAAGGCAAGGGATACTGAGATTGCATACTCTATTGTAACGATAATCTTATGGGGCCTGATATTCCTTTTTGCCTTCCCCTATATAGGCTCAGCCCTTGGCCTTACTCAGTATCAGTTTGGCGCTTGGGCTGGAACAGGGATACTCAACTCAGGACAGGTAATCGCCTCTGCATCCATCTATGGCAAGGAAGCGAGGGACATTGCCACTCTATATAATATAATAAGGGTTATAGGCATACCATTTGTGGTATTATTTATTGCCTTCTGGTATGTTGGCAGAGAGGCATCAGGCGAAAAGGTGGCGGCAGGAGAGATAATATTCTCAAAGTTCCCTATCTTCGTTATAGGTTTCTTTGTGCTTGTAGTTGTGAGGTCATTTGGTTTTGTAAAAGATGCTGATTACAAATTAATGGACCCCATAGTCAACTGGTTTTTTGCCTTTGGTTTTGTTGCCATCGGGTGCAATACACTTCTTTCAGACCTAAAGATTGCAGGCGGAGGCGCCTTCTGGGCAGGTTCCATAGCGGCGATTATAAAGGCCTTTGCCTCACTGATTCTTATTATGATATTTCTATAAGAAAGGAAATAATATGGCGCTAAACAAATTACAGCAGGAAGATATCTGGATAACAGTAATAGCCTTTGTAATTGTAATTATAAGCCTGTTCATGATAAAGCAGTTAGACATGGCATGGCTGTTTAAGAAGATACCGTAACAAAATCCAAATGTCAAAGATCAAGGTTCAAAATCCTTTGGCATTTGAATTTTGTCATTTGAGCTTAATTATATCAGAGGGGTTATCAAATTGATAATCCCTCTTTTTATTTTGTGAGGTCTCGTGCAAAAGATACTGCTTGCAACCAATGGCAAAGAATCTGCAAAAAAGGCAGAGGAGTATGCAATCAATCTTGCAGCAGAGAAAAAACAGCCACTCATAATAATATATGTCCGTGATTCAATTTGGCATAGATTCAGCGAGGAGGTTGACTGGCTCTCAACGCATAGGGCAAGAAGAGATTTTCAGAAGTATATAGAAGATGTTATAGATGCAGAAGAGGAGGCAATCTTTAACAGGCTAAAAAAGATTCTTGCTGATAAAGGTGTGGGCTTTAAGATGGTCACCCTCTACGGCGACCCTGCAAGGGAGATAGTTAGATATGCAGAAGATGAGGGTTCTGATTTGATAATCATTGGTGATAAAGATAAGAAAGGCCTTGCAAAATGGTTTGGCAGCACCTCATCAAGAATTGCAAAGAGGGCAAGGTGCAAGGTGATGGTTGTGAAATAAACTGCCCATTTGCTGCGGTATTTAATTCCTTTCTTTCCATTTGACACTTTTAATTAAAAAATGTTATTTTATCTTTACCACTTATTTTAGGAGATAAGATGATTAAGGATATGCTTGGTAGAGAGGCGGTTGTTAGTGTAAAGGCCGCAAAGGAAATTTTCTGGAAAAGCTTCTCTCCTCCAAAAATACAATCAGAGGAACTCTCAATTTTAGATGCGGCAGGGAGAATTATAGCACAGGATATTTCATCACCGGTTAATCTTCCTGATTTTTCAAGATCAAGCATGGATGGCTATGCTGTGAGGGCGCAGGATACATTCGGCGCATCTGAATCGTTGCCTGCATACCTGCATGTGGCTGGCGAGGTGTTGATGGGTGAGGAGCCTGATTTTGAGATTACCAAAGGCAAGGCAGCAAAGATTGCAACAGGCGGGATGCTGCCTAAGGGCTCTGAAGCAGTTGTGATCCTTGAGCATACACAGGCTATTGATAAAGATAACATAGAGGCCTTTGAGGCTGTTGCAGCAGGTGAGAATGTAGTTCAGATAGGTGAGGACATTGAGAAGAATGAGATAATCCTGAAAGGAGGCCATAAGATCAGGCCGCAGGATGTTGGCGCCTTGTCAGGCATTGGCATTAATAAAATTACTGTTTACGCTAAACCAAAGGTCTCCATAATTGCCACAGGGAATGAGATTATAGATATAAATGAAAAAGCTCAATTAGGTAAGGTCAGAGATATAAATACATACTATCTTTCGGCATTAATCAGCAGTGACGGCGGAATACCTGTTAGAAAGGGAATTATAAGGGATGAATATTCTGAATTAAGAAGGGCTGTTGAGGAGTCATTAGCAGAGGCAGATATGGTTATATTAAGCGGCGGCAGCTCTGTTGGCACACGGGATTTGACAGCAAAGGTTATTGATGATATTGGCGAGCCGGGGATATTAGTTCATGGCGTTGCCATAAAGCCCGGCAAGCCTACTATAATCGGCATTGTAAAAAGAAAGCCGGTCTTTGGCTTGCCAGGCCATCCTGTTGCAGTTGGCGTTAGCTATGGACTCTTTGTAAGGGATGTGATAAAAAAGTTATCAGGCATGGCTCTGAAGGATGGGATATGCGCGGAGATGGTATTGAAGGCGCGGCTATTAAAGAATGTGGCATCAGGCGGCGGCAGGGAGGACCATGTTAGGGTTGAGTTAAGAAATGAGAATGGAGAAATGACTGCGCTGCCAATATTGGGAAAATCGGGTTTAATAAGCACGCTCGTTAAGGCAGATGGATATATAGTAATCCCTGAGAACAGATTGGGTATTGAGGCGGGCGAGATGGTGGAGGCTTATATATACGAGTAGGGGCACGGCGCGCCGTGCCCCTACCGGGAGTATATAAAGGAGGAACAGGTTTGATTAGCGTTAAAGAGCAGATGGCGATAATAAAACGAGGCGCTGTTGAGATTATTACAGAAGAGGATCTGGAAAAGAAGATTGAGAAATCAATTAAGGAGAAGAGGCCGTTAAAGATCAAGGCTGGTTTTGATCCAACAGCGCCTGATATCCATCTTGGCCATACAGTGCTTTTAAATAAGATGCGGCAGTTTCAGGATCTGGGGCATGAGGTGATATTTCTGATTGGTGATTTTACAGGTATGATTGGCGACCCAAGCGGCAAGTCAGAGACAAGGCCGATGCTTACAAGGGAGGATGTAGAGAAGAATGCAGAGACCTACAAGGCTCAGGTTTTTAAGGTACTTGATCCAAAAAAGACACAGGTGAGGTTTAACAGCGAATGGCTTTCAAAAATGACAGTGCTTGATTTCTTGGAGCTTGGGGCGAGACAGACAGTGGCGCGGATGCTTGAGCGGGATGATTTTAAAAAGCGTTTTGACAGCCATAAGGAGATCAGCATACTTGAGTTTTATTATCCACTTCTTCAGGCTTATGATTCAGTCGCCCTCAAGGCAGATATTGAGCTGGGAGGCACGGATCAGAAATTCAATCTCATCATGGGCAGGACAATTCAGAAGAGGTATAATTGCGAGGAGCAGGTTGTGATCACAGTGCCGCTCATGGAGGGGACAGACGGCGTAAATAAAATGAGCAAGAGCCTCGGCAATTATATTGGCATTAATGAATCGCCTGAGAATATATTTGGCAAGATCATGTCAATTAGCGATGAGTTAATGCTAAGATATTATGAATTGGTGAGTAAAATATCTCTGGACGAATTAAACAGCCTGAAACAAGGGATAAAATCAGGCGCTGTTCATCCTATGGAGGCTAAGAAGAAACTGGCCTCTGAGATGGTTGAGAGATTTTATTCTGCTGATGAGGCTGAGATGGCAAAGAAGAACTTTGAGAAGGTCTTTAGCTCAAGGCAGATGCCTGAGGATATAGAGATATTTGATGTCCAGTGGGAAGGGGAGCAGATGTGGGTGCCCAAGATACTTGCAAAGGCAGGGGTGGTAAAATCAAATTCAGAGGCACGGAGATTGATAGAGCAGGGCGCTGTTGAGGTAGACGGGAAAAGGGTAGATAATGCAGAGACAGAACTCCCTTGTAATAAAATTTATACCTTTAAGATAGGCAAAAAGAGGTTTGTAAGGATCAAGGCATTGTAACCCCTTATTTTTTCTATAGGTTAATCCGCTGCAAAATAAAAAATCTTGCCTAAAACTTAAAAATATATTGACATACTTTTAATATTATGATATAAAATTAATTCTTCAAATGTGATTGAAGGTAGGCACCATTATATAACATTCTGAAAATAAAGGATGTTTTTTCTATTGATTTCTGATGTTTAAGTTTGTTATTTTAAATAATGAATGCTAATGATCTTTGAAAACTAAATAGGATGGAGTTCAACTTAGCGAGCTTTTTATAGATTTAAAGGAAAAAAATTCTCAATTATTATGGAGAGTTTGATCCTGGCTCAGAACGAACGCTGGCGGCGTGCCTAACACATGCAAGTCAACGAGAAGTCCGTAGCAATACGGATTGTAAAGTGGCGCACGGGTGAGTAATACATAGGTAACCTGCCCTCAAGTGTGGAATAATCCGCCGAAAGGCGGACTAATACCGCATGAGAAAGGGGGGATTAAAGTCATTCCCTTTTAAAGATGGCCTCTGCTTGCAAGCTATCGCTTGAGGATGGGCCTATGTCCCATTAGCTAGTTGGTAGGGTAATGGCCTACCAAGGCTATGATGGGTAGCCGGTCTGAGAGGATGATCGGCCACACTGGAACTGAGACACGGTCCAGACTCCTACGGGAGGCAGCAGTGAGGAATTTTGCGCAATGGGCGAAAGCCTGACGCAGCAACGCCGCGTGGGGGATGAAGGCTTTCGGGTTGTAAACCCCTTTCGATCGGAAAGAAACTTTCAATGGTGAATAATCATTGAAACTGACGGTACCGAGAGAAGAAGCCACGGCTAACTCTGTGCCAGCAGCCGCGGTAAGACAGAGGTGGC
>JACPZJ010000158.1 GCA_016195585.1 Nitrospirota bacterium
CGTTACCTTTAGATATAAAGTATTACCAATGTTAAGACAACACCACCTGTTTGTCAACAGACTTTATCATCTAATTACCTTACTATCCACATTAAATAAATGTTAAAAAACCACAGCAGCTTTGAAATGCCTGTTTTATCTTGACATCAGATATCTTTTCTCTATAATAAACGCAGCATGAAGATAAAGTTCATAATGCCGATGTGGCCTAAGGAGTCCATGTGGGGTAAGATGGGCTCTGGCATTCCTTCTTTAAGCCTTGCTACTATTGCTGCGCTAACCCCTCCTGATATTGATATCTCCATTAAATACGATGAAAGAAGCCCTATAAATTACGATGAGCCCCTTGACATTGTTGCAATGACTGGCATGACGCCTGTTGCAAAAAGGGCTTATGAGATTGCAGCAGAGTTTAAAAAGAGGGGCGTGTATGTTGTCATGGGCGGCATTCATGCCACGCTTATGCCTGATGAGGTCTCACAGCATGTTGATACTGTATTTGTTGGCGAAGGCGAAGGGATATGGGAGGAATTTTTAAAGGACTTCAAGAATAAGAGGCCAAAGAAGCTTTATAAAAATGAAAAATTAATTGACCTGACAAAATCACCTGTGCCGAGATTGGATTTTTATAAAGGGTTAGACCCTCTTGGCATTTTTTTTCCCAACCGCATATCTGTAACTAAAGAGATGGGCTTTTTTCTTCCAAATATCATCCAGACAACAAGGGGCTGCCCATTTGACTGCGATTTCTGCACTGTAACTAAATTCTTTGGGCCAAGCTACAGGTATAAATCATACGAGCAGATTAGAAGAGAGATAGAAAGCATGGACAGGACGCGGTTCAGGGGCAATGAGGTCTTTTTTGCTGATGACAATATATGCTGCAACAGGCAATACCTAAAAGGGATGTGCGAGGCAATTACTGAATACAAATTAGACTGGTACTGCCAGGCAACTGCAAGTGTTGCAGAGGATGACGAGGCTTTAAAATATCTGGAAAAGGCAGGGTGCAAGGTATTCTTCATTGGCTTTGATTCATTGAATCAGGAGAGCCTAAATGACATACATAAAAAACATAATACAGTAAAAAAATATATTGATACAATAAAAAAGATACACGACCACGGCATCAGCCTTCACGGCTCATTCATGTTCGGCTTTGACCATGATGATATATCTGTTTTTGAAAACTTCCTTGAATTTGCACATAAGACACAGCTTGATGCTGCATTCCTGACCGTTGTAACGCCATTTCCGAATACCACGTTATTTCATAGATTAAATAAAGAGAACAGAATAATCTCCTATGACTGGAATAAATATGACATCTCAACTGTTGTGTATAAACCAAAGAAGATGACTGTAGAGCAGTTGCAGGAGGGCTATTACTGGATGTTCAGGGAATTTCATTCCACAAAAAATATATTTCAGAGGCTCTACGGCCACACGCCGAGCTATCGCATAAACATCGGTTCAAACCTTGCCTTTAAGATATTCGGCGGAAAGGCATTTCCGAAGCAAAAAAATATTGAAAGATTTAAGGTAAGAGAAAAGCAGGCATGTCCTACGTAAGCGTTAAGATTTTCCACCAAGAAAACGACAGAACCTTTTAATCTCTATAGAGAAGCTTTTCCATGTCTTTTCAAATATTCCTTCTAACTCTTCAAGTTTCTTTTCATCTAATTGAAAACCGTAAGCCTGCCTTAAATCCCATAAACAATAATCATAACACCAGTGTCTTCTTTCTGCTCGCATGGCAATTCAGATTAACTGCAACAGGCAGTGATGCAATATGACATGGATGTGTCTCAATATGGACAGCAAGCGCAGTAACCCTTCCGCCAAACCCGGCAGGGCCTATGCCGAGGTTGTTTATCTCCTTTAAAAGATTCTCCTCTAATGCGGCAATCTCCATTCTTTTATTTGGCTGGCCGATGGGCCTCATCAGGGATTTCTTGGCTAATATTGCGCACATCTCAAAATTCCCGCCAATGCCGACGCCAATTACCAATGGCGGGCAGGCATTGATCCCGCCCTCTTTCACCGCATCAACAACAAACTTCTTTATTTCCTTTACGCCCTCTGTAGGCTTTAACATCTTTATCCTGCTCATGTTCTCACAGCCCGCGCCGACAATCTTAAAGCTTATCTTTAACTTATCGCCGGGAACAAGCTCTGTGTGTATTATAGCTGGTAGATTATCCTGAGTATTCCTTCTTGTTATTGGATCGTTCACAACCGATTTTCTAAGATTGCCCTTCTGATAGCCTTTCCTTACTCCCTCATTTATTGCGTCATTAAGAAGGCCGCCCTTTATCTTCACATCCTCGCCATACTCAAGAAAAAAGAGCGCCATGCCTGTGTCCTGACAGATTGGTATTCCCTCTTCCCTCGCAATGACAGCATTCTCCTTCAACTGATCCAACACCTCTATGCCGAGGGGCGATTTCTCAAGTTCCAGCGCCCTGTCAATGGCAGAGGTAATATCATCCTCTAAGATGCACGCAGCATCAATGCACATCTTTGCAATTTTATCTGCAATATCATTAAAGTGTAGTTCTTTCATTTCTTTCCTTATTTATTACATTGTCATTGCGAGCGACAGCGAAGCAATCTCTAATCCCCCTCTTTTCTAAAGAGGGGTTAGGGGAGATTATTGAATCTTTATTAGCAACCTAATCTGTTCTACGCCCTCGCGAACTATACCAACTGATTTATCAAAGGCAATTCTTTCTTCTTCTGTCAATGTTATTTCAATAACCTTTTCTACTCCATTTTTTCCAAGCTGCACAGGCGCACCAACATACAAACCTTTTATCCCATACTCGCCATTCAAGCAGGCTGAACATGGCAAAATCTTTTTGTTATCTAATAACACAGCCTCCACCATCTCTAAAACCGCTGCTGATGGCGCATAATATGCAGAACCTGTCTTTAATAAACTAACTATCTCTGCGCCGCCATCCCTTGTGCGTTTAACAATCGCCTCTATCTTATCTGTATTCAACATCTCTGTTAATGGCCTTCCGGAAACAGTAGATAACCTTGGAAGGGGCGTCATTGCATCGCCATGCCCGCCAAGGACAACGGCATTTATATCCTTTATAGGCACATTCAGCTCCATTGCAATAAATGTCCTGAACCTCGCTGTATCCAGAACCCCGCCCATCCCAAAGACACGGTTCTTTGGAAGGCCGCTTACCTCTGCACACAGAAAGGTCATTAAATCTACCGGATTTGTTACTACAATTATAATTGTATCTGGCGAATATCTGACAAGTTCTGTTGTAATGCCTTTAACAATCTTTGCATTTGCAGAAAGCAGGTCTTCGCGGGACATCCCCGGCTTTCTCGCAAGGCCAGCAGTAATAACTGCAATATCAGAGCCCTTTGTTGCATCGTATTGTGTTGCGCCGATTATCATTGTATCAAAACCTATAATAGGTGCAGACTGCAATATATCAAGCGCCTTGCCTTGTGGGATGCCGTCAACAACATCCACAAGAACAACATCTGCAATACATCTTTCAACAATCCTCTGTGCAGTATTTGCGCCAACATTCCCTGCGCCAACAATAGTTACCTTTCGCCTCCTCAATTTTTTCACCTCGCTTTTATTTTTTAATTCATATCCAGATTAATCGCTGATGACCCCTTGAATCCTATTTTTTTTATTATCTCATCTGCCATTTCGGATGTTGTTGCTGCAGTCGGGTCATCCTTCTTTGATTTTAAATCGTATGTTACCACTCTTCCTTCTTTAATAACCTGAGCAACTGCATTCTCTAATATTTTTGCTGCCTCTTTTTCGCCGAGATAGTTCAACATCATCACGCCAGAGAGCATCATTGCCACAGGGTTTACCTTATTCAGGCCCTTATATTTCGGCGCGCTTCCATGTGTCGGCTCAAAGAGCGCAATACCATCACCGAGATTTGCGCCGGGCGCAACACCGAGGCCGCCAACAAGGCCTGCGGCAAGGTCAGATATAATATCGCCATAAAGATTCGGAAGCACTAATACATCATAAAGAAAGAGGCCGTCTGAGTACTTCATTATATTTGCCTTGTGCACTGCAGTAACCTTTTTTCTTTTGTACTCCCTTGCATATTCAAGGGCAAACTTAACAATCCGTCTTGTTCCGAATTCTGAAATCGGTTTAATGCTGATGCCGGAATCCTCCCTGATCTTAACCCCAGAAAGCCTTTCAATGGTTGTTATCATCTCTGCTGCACTGGAAGACCCCTTCTGATATTCAATCCCTGCATAAAGGTCTTCTGTATTTTCACGGACAATAACCAGATCTATATTTGTATACCTTGACTGCACACCTTCATAGCTCTTGCACGGCCTCAGGCAGCAGTATAAATCAAGCTCCTTCCTCAACGCCACATTAACACTCCTAAAACCCGAGCCGACTGGCGTGGTTATCGGGCCTTTAATCCCCACCTTGTTCTCCTTCAAGGACTTAATCACCCTCGCTGGCAGAGGATTCCCTTCTTTCTCATAAACATCAGCGCCTGCATCCTGAATATCCCAGTCAAATTTTACACCAGTTGCCTCAAGCGCCCTTTTTGTTGCCTCTGCTATCTCAGGGCCTGTTCCATCCCCCGGAATAAATGTTACTCTGTAAGACATTCCTATAATCTCCTTTTATTAGTCTAATTTAAAATCACCATGCTTTTGTATATGGGCTGTGATGCCGCCGTCATTAAGAATATTCAGCATACCTTTTGGAAGGGCTGAAAAGGCAAGGGTCAGGTTTTTTGTCTTATCATTAATGACCCCTTTTTCTAAATCCACTTCAAGGTCATCGCCATTGTCAATCTTGTCTGTATCGCATATCAGGACAGGAAGCCCGACATTTATGGCATTCCTGAAAAATATCCTCGCAAAGGACTTTGCCAGCACAGCGCTTACGCCAGCAATCTTTATTATCCTCGGCGCATGCTCCCTGCTTGAGCCGAGGCCAAAATTTTTTCCTGCAACAACAAAGTCGCCCTTCTGCACCTTCTTTGGAAAGTCAGGGTCTGCATCTTCAAGCACATGCTTTGCCATCTCATCCAGATTTGACCGCAGGTGAAAGAGCCTGCCCGGGGCTATATGATCAGTGCTGATGTCATCCCCGAACTTCCAGGCCTTGCCTTCTAATCTCATCTTACACTCCTATTGATGAATTTAAAAATGACGCGCTATTTTACTTCAAAATTTAAAAAAAAGGAAATCTTTTTTTTGATAAAAGTCTTTTTACATATTACTCAGCCTTTTAAACATATCATAATAATGCATCTTCAATCTTTTTAACAAACTCCTGTGCAAGTTTTATTGAGCCCCATTTGTTTTATAATAGATTCTACTATTGACAACAGCCTCTGTCAAATCTTTTCACTCTTTGGTCAGGTCTGCCTGCCAAATTCGCCAACAGGCAGACCGTTTATCATATTTGTTTTCGCCTTGACATTTGATATTTAATTTGCTAAATTATGTTTAATTACTGAACATTGTTTATGTTTGTTAAGCCTATGGGAATTTTAGAAAGAAAAGACCGCGAAAAGAAAAAGATGCGAGGCCTTATTCTTAAAACAGCGATGAAGCTGTTTCTTGAGGAGGGTTTTGAAAATGTCACCGTCCGCCGTATAGCAGAGAGGATTGAGTACAGCCCTGCTGCGATTTACCTTTACTATAAAGATAAAGATGAAATCCTATATGCTATCCATGAAATCGGTTTTGAAAAGCTTTATAAACAGCAGCAAACCATACTCTCCATAAAAAATCCATGGAAACGGCTCAAAAAACACGGGAGCAACTACATTAATTTTGCATTAGAAAATCATGAATACTATGATCTCATGTTCATTATGAGAGGGCCGGCTAAAAAGATAAAGGAAAAAGAGGAGTGGGAAATTGGGTTGCGCTCTTTTGAATTTCTTAAGAAGAATATTAATGAATGCATTAAGGCAGGATATTTATCAAAGGTAAATCTTGATGTTGCAGCATTTGCATTTTGGTCCCTTACCCATGGCATTGCATCGCGCTTGATTTTGTGCTAAAAAGCATGGTCAGAAAAAAATAATTATGGTCTCTATAGCAAGAAAAAACCTATTTCACGATAAGATAAGGTTTATCATTACACTGATTGGCGTCACCTTTTCTGTTGTGCTTATCTTTGCGCAGGTAGGGATATATCTCGGCTTTATGCAGAATGCCTCTGTTATAATTGATAATACTGATGCTGATATCTGGATTACATCAAAGAACACGCCAAATTTTGACTGGGCGCAGGCATTCCCTGAGACAAAAATCAATCTTGTGCGGGAGACAAAGGGTATTCTCCATGCTGAAAAATTCATCCTCGCATGGGGAATGATGAAACGAAAAGAAGGCGGAACAGAGCAGGTAGAGATAATTGGCTACAATCCCGATTCAGGCATGGGAGGGCCATGGAACATGAGGGAAGGCAAGGCATCAGATGTTAAAGGCGGCAAATATATTATTGTTGATGAATCTGCAAAAAAAAAGATTGGTGAGTTCAACATAGGCGATGAAAGAGAGGTTATGAATCAGAAGGTAAAAGTTATTGGCATGACCACAGGGATAAAATCATTCACAACTGCGCCATTTATCTTTGCCTCTTATAACACAGCAAAGAGCCTTGCCTCATATATCAGGGCAGATAATACGGTCTTTATACTTATAAAAACAGAGCCTGCTGAAGATGTCCATGAGATAGTCCAGAGATTAAAAGAGAGGCTAAAAGGTGTAGATGTCTACACAAGCAGGCAGTTTTCAAACAGGACAAGGTGGTACTGGACAGTTGAAACAGGCATGGGCATGGGTTTTCTCATGACTGCATTTATGGGCTTTGCAATAGGCATAGTGATTGTCGGCCAGACCATTTATACATCTACAATAGAGCATTTAAGAGAGTATGGCACGCTAAAGGCAATTGGAGCAAATAACTTTTTTATATATAAGATAATCTTTGAGCAGGCGATTGTAAATGCAGTCATCGGCTATATTGTGGGATTGGTTATAACACAGTTTCTGATTAAGGGATATGAGAAGACAGGCCTTGCCATGATTATACCAAATTATCTGATAGTTGCTGTCTTTTTTCTTACTATACTGATGTGCGTCTTTGCGTCATTCATATCCATAAGAAAGGCAACAAAGATAGACCCTGCAATTGTATTTAAGGTTTAAAATGGAAGAAAATAATATTGAAGTAAAAAGATTGAAAAAGATTTACCATGAAGCCTCTGTTGAAGTCATGGCGGTAGATGATGTATCATTTGATGTAAAGAGCAGCGAGGTCGTTGCTGTCATGGGGCCGTCAGGAAGTGGCAAGACAACACTGCTTTCTATAATGGGATGTATCCTGAGGCCAACAAGCGGGGAGGTGATAATAAAGGGGATCAAAACACATGAGTTGGATGAACACTCTCTGCCAGAGATTAGAAATAAATACATTGGCTTTATCTTTCAGGCATTTAATCTTTTTCCTGCCTTAACTGCATTGGAGAATGTTGAGGTATCATTAAATCTTAAAGGCATAAAAGGGAAAAAGGCAAAGGAAGAGGCAAGGCAATTATTAGAAAGGGTCGGGCTAAAAGACAGGGTGGATTTCCTGCCAATGGACTTAAGCGGAGGACAGAAGCAGCGTGTATCCATTGCAAGGGCATTGGCAAACAGGCCGTCTATTATTTTGGCAGACGAGCCGACAGGAAATTTAGATTCAAAAACAGGACATTCTGTTATAGAATTGCTGCGAGACCTTTCTATTAAAGAAAAAAGTTCTGTTGTGATTGTTACACACGACAGCCGTATAATGGATATGTCAGACAGGGTGCTTTATCTGGAAGATGGAAGATTGAAAAACGGCGTTAATTCCAAAAAAAGGTGAGAATAAAAATTGAAAAATAAATTTGCAATTTTTTTAATTATAATTTTAATAAG
>JACPZJ010000152.1 GCA_016195585.1 Nitrospirota bacterium
CATCTCTGGCGGGATTGGAGGCGGCACCTGAACAAACCGCGCCATTAAATCTGCCTCATCTGCTGTTAATAGCCCCATCTTTACAAAACCCGGCATACCACCGCCTGTCCCGTTTGTAATAAAGGCCTTTATTATGTCTGTATTGTAATTCTTTGACTTGAGTTTTGTATCTGTTATCTCGGGGCCGGTTGCACCTTTTCTGAGTGTGCCGTGGCAACCTGCACACCTGTTAAAAAATATACCCTTGGCCTTATTCATTTCTTCATCTGTCAATGCCAATGCAATTGCAATATCCAGTGACAGAATACCTATGATGCTAATTACAATTGCCTTAAACCATGTTTTAATCATATTTCCCCTCCTCCTAATGATTACACAGATTTACTTCTGAAGATCATTCTTCTCATAATTTGCCACTGCCTCTGCATCCCCATCTGAGAGGGCCTGTGCCGGCATATCAGCAGGAAAGTTAGGATGTTTTCTATCCTTCCCTGAACGACCCTTTAATATTACCTGCTTTATAGCTGCAATATCACTGTCCTTAACAAAGGCATTACCCTTTAATGCAGGGGCAATTGGAGAACCCTCTCCCTTTTGGCCATGGCATGCAGCACATATGTTAGTAAAGATTGATTTCCCATCTGCAGCAAATGCACTTCCTGCAAAGACTATAACTATTACAACTACCAACAACCAGAAAATCTTACGCATAAATTAACCCCCTTCTTCTAAATTAAAAACCTTTAGAGCCTTTGTTATAATAAAGACTGCAAAACTCTTGAATGAATATGATCTGATTTTTTATCACCTCCCTCCCCATATAAAGGTTAGCGCTGAACAACAATCACACCCTCCCAAGTGAAATTGCCTCTTTCATGTAATTCTTATTATCCTGCGTCTTCTCTCTCTCTGATTGCCTTCTAATTGTCTTGGAATACTCCTCAGCGAAATTAATCCTCGCCTTCATGAGATTTAATCCCCTGCGCTCCAGAAAGTTTTGAACACCTCCATTACTTACAAGGGGTTTACCATCAGCTTTTCTCGGCAATGCCTCGCTGATCTTTTGCGAATGTCCTTCGGGCGGTTTTTTATCTTCTCAATATATTGGAATCTATGTAAGGCGAGTCTATCCCTTGAATCCACAACCCATCCCAATTTCTTATTTATTAAGTAGCAAGAAGGATGCCATATCAAATCTGCAAAAAACAATTTTTTAAATCTCCTTGATTTTAATGGTATTTAAATATATTAAAGCAGATGAATATCTAACTGTTATATATTGATCAGGAACGGATTAAGTTACTAAAAATCAACTTGCTCATGGAAAATATCTCTCTTTCCTGTCTATGATCATCTGTATTTAAAAAGGATTTTGCTTTTACAGAATAAGTTACTAAAAGGGAACTGAAATATCTGAATATTACACTGCACAGGTGCAAAGAAGGCTGCATTAAGTTATACCCTTGAATATAATAATTATCCTGCTAAAATATTATGTATGCGCATCTTAAGGCAGACTATAATCTTAGTCCTTCTCATCTTCTCCATCCTGCTTGAGCCGCAAACCTCAATCCCGCAGGAGCAGGACAGTGAATTATGGTCAGGCATCTATATAAAAGGCAAAAAGAGCGGCTATAGTGTCTCATCTATTAAAAAAACCGAGAAGGGATATATCATCTCAGAAAAAGTGGAGATGGTCTTAAAGGTAATGAACACCTATCAGAGGATAACAACAACCTCCACTATAAATACAGACCCTAATCTCCTCATGGACAGCTTTACCTATCAGATAAATTCTGCTGCCACAAGTCTTAGCTTAAATGGCAGGATAGTCAACAATAATCTTCATATCAAAACTACAACAGGCAAAGAAGATATAGTTTTGCCATTCAGGGGCAGGCCATTTCTTTCAGCAAATATCATACCCTATTTGTTTAAAAGAGGGATAAAAGAGAATGTAAGATATAAGATAAATATCCTTGACCCGTCAACATTGAGTCAGGATGAGATGGCGATTGAGGTTGTGAAAAAAGAAAAGAGGAAGGTGGTTAATATAACTGAGGATGCGTACCATTTAAAAGGGGCATATAAAGGGATGATAATGCACACATGGGTAAAACAAGATGGCAGGACAATCAGGGAAGAGAGCCCTCTCGGCATAACAATAGTGCAGGAGCCGCGGGAGACGGCAATAAGATGAGGTATATGAAGGCGAGACTTCATGGTGTTAACCTTAAAGGATTCAGAATGAATGACGAGAGGCAGAGGATTTCGGGGGATATAATAGAAGTAAGGAGTGAGGATATTGTAGGGGCAATTCATGAATTGCCCCTACCTTTGCCAATAAATAAAAAAGGGCTTGAGCCGTATCTTGAACCTACCCCATTCATACAAAGCAATGATGCCGAGGTCATCAGCCTTGCAAAGGATATTATCGGAAATGAGAAGGACTCACTCCGTGCTGCGCGGATGATTAATGACTGGGTGTATAGAAATATCCAGAAGAGGCCGACTGTAAGCATACCGAGCGCCACAGATGTCTTAAAGATGCGCGCAGGTGACTGCAATGAACACACAACCCTGTTAGTTGCCCTCGCAAGGGCAGTGGGAATACCAGCAAGGATAAATGCTGGCATGGTATATCTTGGAGACAGGTTCTTTTACCACGCATGGCCAGAGGTATATGTCGGTAAATGGCTTGCTGTTGACCCCACGCTGAATCAGTTTCCTGCTGATGCCACACACATAAGATTTATTACAGGCGATTTAGACAAGCAGATTGAGATGATGAAGGTAATAAACAGGCTTAAGATTGAGATAATAAAATATGGAGATTGATTTTTGAATCAAATAACTGTATAAATATATACAATCATGCCTTCTCTTTCAGACAAAAGATTCCTTTCATTTTTTTATATCTTACTGCTTATCCTGCCGTCCTGCATGTTCTTTGGCAGCAGTAAGGTTGCATATACAAAACCTGCTAAGCCTTATAAAATAGATGCGCCATCTGGTGAATGGGCGAGGTTGAACATAGAGAACATAGATGCTGCATACTGGAACAATAAACTAAAGGCAGGCATGGCATTCGGCGTTGACTGCAGCGCAGACAGAAGGGGAGATATAAATACAATTGTAAACAGGCTTTTTATCGGCTTAAAGGAGAGGAAGATTATTGAAAGCAAAGAGGTAACACTGAATGAACGAAATGCTGCAACCGCCACAGCAAAAGGCATATTAAATAATAAAAGCATAACAATAAAGGCCTATAGCATTATTGACGACAACTGCATTTATGACTTTGCATACTGCGCTTAGCGAATACAAGATTCGCCCCTACAATCTAAATTATTTAATATTCTGTAGGGGCGAACTTTATGTTCGCCCTTGTTTAGAATTTAGATATTAGGATTTTAAATTATGTCAGAAAATTTCAAAAAAATCTTTTTGCTTCTTGGCGCACACGGCACACAATTTTTAAGATATACTGGCGGTGTCTCTATCCTCGCATTACAAACCTTTTATTACACATTCAGCAGACCCTTTAATATAAAGGCTATTATTCTTCAGATGGATTTTATTGGCGTTAAATCAATCTCCATTGTCGGCCTCACCGCCCTTTCATCTGGTATGGTCATGGCGCTCCAGACAGCCTACGGCCTCGGCAGATTCGGCGCAAAAAGCTATGTGGGTA
>JACPZJ010000002.1 GCA_016195585.1 Nitrospirota bacterium
ACAGTGGGTTCAAGCTGGCCGCTCACCTGATTCATGTTTGTCCATAGAAGCGCCTCACCGCCTTCACCGAGCACCCTTTCTGCAGCAAAATACAGAAGCACAGTCCCGAACAATGCCAGTGCAATACCCACGCCGCAAAGTATAAAATATTTCCATGCCGCCTCAATTGCAGTTGGCGTACGATAGAGTGAAACCAATAAGACAGTAGATAAAGTTGCAAGCTCCATTGCTATCCATAGGACACCGACATTGTTTGTAAGGAGCGCAAGGAGCATGGCAAAGATAAAGAGCTGAAACATGGCATGATAAAACCGCATCCCCCAGTGGCCCACACGGCCATGCTCCCTCTCCCTCCGCATATATCTCCTGCTGAAGATGGCGGTTGTAAATGAGACGAGGGATGTAAGGACAGCAAGATATACATTAAAATAATCAACAAAAAAGAATTTTCCGCCTGCGAGCATCGGCCCTTCGGCATAAACCTGTATAGCGAGGCCAATGCCTGCAATGAAGGTAACAGCAGAGCCAATAATATTTATCTCATGGGCAAATCTCCTGTCCCCTACAAAGGCAAGGATAATTGCAGCAACAAATGATACGGCTAATAATATAAGTAACATCATATTAAGTTTAAGAGGCTGGGGACTTGGGACTCGGGGCTGGTAAAAACCAGTCTCCAGTCTCTAACCCCTGCTTTTTAGTCCTCCTCCTTCAGTTTCGCCATACTATTTACATCCAGACTGTCAAAGGCGGTTCTTATCTGGAAGAAAAAGATGCCGAATATAAAGGCAGCTATCAATATATCAAGCGCCACGCCAAGCTCCACAACAAGGGGCATGCCGTATGTAGCGCTGGTAGCAGCAAGAAAGAGGCCATTCTCCATGGAGAGGAAACCTATAATTTGAGTGACCGCATTCCTTCTGGTAATCATCATCAATAGCCCCAGCATAACCGTGGCAAGGGCTACAGCGAGTGTGGATTTTGTTACAAGGGTTGAAATCTCTATTATAGGGGCTGTAAGATGATATGAGAATATCACAAGGGCAATGCCTATCAGCATCGTTGTAGGGATGTTCACTACTGTCTCCACCTCTTTATGAATCTGCATTCGAATTATGAGGACATGCAGTATGTATGGCAGGACAATCACCTTAAGCACAAGTGTTAGAACAGAGGATATATATAGATGATTCACATTGGATACATAACCGACAATGCCTGTGCTTATAGAAAGAAACAATCCCTGCCATGCAAAGAGGTGCAGAAGCCCATATATCCTCCTCTGCACAAGCAGGCCAAAGGCAGTAAGAAGGATGAGCGCTGCAAGGATGCTATTTATCTGTGCTGCAAAATTCATAAAAATATTGTGGCGAGGGACTTGAGGCTGGGGGCTGGTTTTTTTATTAGTCCCAAGTCCCAAGTCGCAAGCCCCTAAGCCCTGCCTTTCTCACTCCAGTATAAAATAGGATAACATACCTAATGTTGCAAAGAGGAATGCGCTTCCGAGAAACTCAGGGATACGGAATATCCGCATCTTTGCCAGACCTGTCTCTATCAGCACAAGGCCTGTGCCTGCCAAACATAGTTTTATCGCAAGAAAAAGGATAGCAGCAGGGAGATAAATCAGATTATCCTTTGGTGCAATCCCCCAAGGGAAAAATACGGCTATCCCAATGCTTGCAAAGAGAAATACCTTCATCATCCCTGCCCACTCCATAAGGGCGAGGTGCCGGCCAGAGTATTCAAGTATCATCGCCTCATGTATCATTGTCAGCTCAAGATGTGTTGCAGGATTATCAACAGGTATCCTCCCCGTCTCTGCTATAGCAATAAAAATAAATGCCAATACTGCAAAGGCTATGGACGGCCTTAAGATGAATCCTTTGCTGGTAATCACATGGACTATCTGGGAAAGTGATGTTGATCTGCTGACCAGAGATACAGTAAATATAGCCATGAGCATGGCAGGCTCTGCAAGCGATGCAATCATCATCTCCCTGCTTGAACCCATTCCGCCAAAGGCGGTGCCAATGTCCATCCCTGCCAGCGCTGTAAAGAATCGGGCAATTGCAAAAAGGCCGATCAGGACAATAACATCTGCTGTAGCTGATAAAGGCAGATCAACAGAAAGTATCGGCACTATTGCGCCAACAAGAACAGTAACGCCAAAGACAAGGTATGGCGTAAAACGAAATATCCACGAAGCATTCTCAGCTAATACCACATCCTTAGTAAAGAGTTTTGCTATATCCCTGTATGGCTGTAATATCCCTGCAGAGGTGCGGCCCTGAGACCAGCACTTCAACATCCTTATCCAACCGATAAAAACAGGGGCAGCTATAAGCAGAATAGCAATCTGCAATATCTCTATTATTACTGGATAAATCTGACTCATCTTAAAAATAACAAAAGCACAATAATTGTTATAAAGGAATATATAAGATACATCTGTATCCGCCCTTGTTGAAGCTTGCCGACCTTTCGGGATATCCAGATGCTCGCATCAGCTACAGGTTTGTAAAGCAGCCCCCAGAAACGATCCCTCACCTTAAGATGATAGTGCAGCCTCTTTGGAAAGAGCGGATTCCCTGTCGGATAAACTGCCCTGACATCCTCCCTGATGCTGAAGAGGAAGCCAAATATCCTGCGTATAGGCATGGAAAATGATGCGGCATTATATTGCATCCTGTTTGTAATCTTCTCAAAACCGCAGTCCCAGAGGGGAGCCCTGTGTACAGCAGCCTTTCTGATATGAAGGAGTATATAGGCCAATAATACAACAGCAAGCACAATGATAAGGACAATGGGGGCTGAATAGGATGCCCTCTCATGCGCTATTGGGGTAAGCCAGAGCCAGCCGAATTCACCTGCAGAGGCTGCAATCCTGCTTCCAATAAGCTGCTCAGGCAGTATATCTATCCAGTTTATGATTAGAGTAGGCACAACACCGAGGACAAGACAGGAGACAGCGGTTAATATCATGGCAGAACGCATAAACCAGTCCACCTCCAATCCCCCCTTCCCGCCTTTAACCCCTCTGTATCCCCCCTTAGCAAGGGGGGAATCAAAGGGGGGTGAAGGA
Source organism: Nitrospirota bacterium (assembly GCA_016195585.1). GTDB lineage: Bacteria > Nitrospirota > CAKKRA01 > 9FT-COMBO-42-15 > 9FT-COMBO-42-15 > JACPZJ01. The sequence goes on from JACPZJ010000002.1 coordinate 3,083, forward strand.
TTATGACCTCCGCGCCAATGACCTAAGAATGTTATTCCAAATGCCTTAACAAAACAGGCAGCAGCAAGAGCAACAGTAAGGGCAACAAGTGTAGCGCCAAGCGGTATAAGCAGATTAAGCAATGGACTTGGAAGTGATGGTGAAAGCAGGAATGCCTGGAATGTCAGCCATTCAGAGGCAAAGCCGTTAAACGGCGGCAAAGCAGAGATAGAGACGCATCCTATAAGGAATAGCACAGCGGTCCAAGGCATCTTATGTATCAAACCGCCCATTTTTTCCATATTGCGTTCATTTGTTGCATGAAGGACTGCTCCGGCGCCCATGAACAGGAGTCCTTTAAACATAGCATGATTCAAAGTATGATAAAGCGCTGCTGTTAAGGCAAGGGCAGATAAAAGAGGCATTTCAAATGATGCAAATATCATGGCAAGGCCTATGCCAATAAGTATGACCCCGATATTTTCTACAGATGAATACGCAAGGAGCCTCTTGATGTCCTGCTGCATGATGGCATAGAGTATCCCCATAAGGGCAGTAATGAGGCCGAACATCAGAACAACAGCGCCCCACCACCATGGGAAGTCGCCAATGAGATCAAAGGTAACCCTGATTATTCCGTATATGGCAGTCTTCAGCATCACGCCGCTCATCAAGGCAGAGACATTTGAGGGCGCAACAGGGTGCGCCTCCGGCAGCCACACATGAAACGGTATTACCCCTGCCTTTGCAGCAAATCCAAAAAATGCGAGTAAAAAGGCAGCAGTTGCCCAGCCGACAGAAAATTCTGTCTGCCTCATTGCATCAAATGTGTAACCGCTGAATCCCTTAAAGTCTGTGGCAGCCCCTGCCATAATCCCAAATGATAAAAGTATGGCAATTGCGCCGATATGCGCGACTACAAGATATAAAAAGGCAGCCCGCCTGTTTTCAGTGCGCTCATCCTCAAACATTACAAGGAAATATGATGATGCGGCCATAACCTCCCATGAAATCAGAAATGAAAAGGCATCGTCTGATAAAACTACTGAGAACATACCAATTAAGAACAGGCAGTAAAATATTACAAGATGTGTTACTGACCTTTTGCCGACAAAGGCTTTAATATAGCCAATAGAATATATGGATACGAAAAAGCTGAGCAGTCCGATAACTGTCAAAAAGAAACCTGATAACGGGTCAAGCCTCAGATGGACAGGCAGATCAGGAAGGCCTATGGGGATGGTGACAGATTGATTAAAATTATTTGCTACAGCCAACGCACCGCCTGCAGCAGCTAAGACAGAGGAAAGCGCTGTGAGTGAAAAAGAGATATAGATGAGCAGCTTCTGATATCTTGCAAACAGGGGTATAATAACTAAGCCAGATAAAAGTATGATAATTGAAAAAAGAACTAATTCAAATTGCGACATAAAAATAATACCTGAATAAATTCAAAGAACAGACTTTATTTTTATACTCTCTTTATTTTGAATTGTCAAGTATTCCGTTTATATGATATACTTTCTAAAATTTATTAAACTGGAGGTTTTTTATGAAAAGATTTATTTTGTTTTTAGCTTTAGGTCTTATTCTTTTGTCTTCTTTTGCAGCCTATTCTGAAATGGAGCATAAGAACAAAGAGGGACAACAGATGATGCATCATAAGGCAACGGATTCAAAGGACACAAGAATACAGCTTAATGTCCCTGATATGATGAAGGAGCATCAGAAGACAATGATGCGGGAGCATTTAAAGGCAGTGAACGAGATCGTCGGCGCCCTTGCAGCAAATGACTTTGAACTTGTTTCCCAGACAGCGCATAAGAAGCTTGGCTTAACAGATGAGATGAGGAATATGTGCTCCATGTTCGGCAATCAGGAATTTGAAAAGATCGGCCTTGAATTTCACACAAAGGCAGACGAGCTCGGCGATATTGCAAAGACAAAGGACTTGAACAAAACACTCCTTGCATTAGACACAATGCTGAAAAGATGCAACCAATGCCACAGCATGTTTAAGCAGTAAAGAGAAAAGAAGATGATGATTAGTTCGAAGCGTCATAGTGAATGGCAAAGGCTCTTGGACAAAACAAGGTTTTTTGACAAAGTCTTTGCGTAGATATTGCTATCTTTACCAGAGGCTTAAAAATGAGTAAGGAATTAAAAAAACCTGAGGAATGGTTTAAACAAGCAACATATGATATTGAAACAGCAGAAGCAATGTTTAAAACAGGAAGATATATTTATACTGTTTTTATGTGCCACTTGTCTGTTGAAAAGGCATTAAAAGGTTTATATACCAAATACCTTAAACAGACCCCAACAAAAACCCATAATTTACTTTACTTGATTGAAAAGATAAAGCTTGAGGCCAGTGAAGAACTATATGATTTTATTTTTAGATTAAACAGAGCGAGTGTTCCTACCCGCTATCCTGATGATCTGGAAAGAATGAAAAAGGAATACAGCAGAAAAATAACTGAAGATGTTTTAAAAAAATCAAAGGAGACCTTAAAATGGCTGAAAACAAGGTTATAAACGCCATAAAATTTTTTAAAAAAAGTTTAAAGGAGACAGGGTTAAAGGTTTCAAGGGTCATCCTCTTTGGCTCGCAAGCAAAGGGCAAAGCAACAAAAGAGAGTGATGTTGATATTGTTATAATATCCGATGCTTTTAAAGGGAAAGATATTTTTGAGAGGGCACAACTTACAAAGGATGCAGAGATTAAAACTATTAAAAAATTTTTGATTCCCCTTGATATTCTCACCATGACGCCTGATGAATGGAAGAGAAATAAAGCTATGTTAACATAGCTGCCTTTTTCAGAAGGAGTTTTATCTCGCCAAAGCCCGGAAGAGCTTTACCGCCATGCGCAGCTTCTTCTCATCCAATTCTTTTGAAAACTTATTTATGGTCTCCTCCCCTTTCCACCCCTTCTTTCAAAAACCTGCCTGAGGAGGGAGGCGATAAACCTGATTATCTTATAATTGCCCTAGCTCTACATTAAAGACAGGAATGAGCCCTTCCTGAGTTTCAAAATTAACTCTATAGCTCTCCCGAGAGTTTAAGGATGTCAGCAACTATTTTTTCTTTAAGAAAAAAGCCACTGCCTTTTAAATTATTAAGGATCGGTCTTATCTCGTTAATAAGCCCTTCTTTTTTTGCCTTAAGCAGAACACCTGCGGTGCCAGTAAATTTAAGAGACTGGAGCCTTGCTATTACCCTTGCCAATCCGTCATCTATAATAAGAAGATGCTCTCTTTCCTCAAGTCCTAATGCCAAAACCTCTGCCTCGCCTTTCCCTAAATCAGGAATTATTTTTATGGAAGAAGGAACCGAAATGCGCTTCACCTTTATCCATTTATATTCCCGAACAGCAGGGATGTCCTCACCTGCTTTTTTGCCTTCTTCAAGCTCTTCTAACACTGCATTGGGAATAATAATTTCACCATATAATTTTTTTAATAATTCTAAAAAACCGAGCCTGTGAAGATAGAAAATTGGGGAGGTATTTGAAATTACAATCTTATGCATTAGCCATGTCCTGTTTTAACTCCTCCTCTGTAAGATCAAATATAGAAACATTATATCGTGAGAGCGCTTGAAGAAAGCTGACCCTTGAAATTCCTGCTAACTGCGCCGCCCGGCCGGATGAAAGCTTGCCCAACTCATAAAGCTTTACAGCAGCAAGCATAAGTAGATCCTTTGAAAATTCCTGAGAACTTTCCTTCAGCGAAACCAATATCTCTTCGGGCACTTCAAGCTCTAACTTTTGTCGTGTAGACATCTCTAAACGCCACCTCCCTTATACTGAGCATTCATAACAGATATTCCCATTTGCACCTCTTTATAAAAAATATTATAGCACAAAAGAGGGATTGATTATAGAAATCTTTATTATATTTCAATTACCTCCCCTTTAGGAGGCAATGCATCTTCACCTCGCCAAAGCCCGCAAGAGCTTTACCGCCATGCGCAGCTTCTTCTCATCCAATTCTTTTGAAAACTTATTTATGGTCTCCTCCCCTTTCCACCCCTTCTTTCAAAAACCTGCCTGAGGAGGGAGGCGATAAACCTGATTATCTTATAATTGCCCTTGCTTAGGGTCTATATTAATCTTTTCTGAAAGTTTTTCCTGAGACAATCCTCTTAATTTACGAAGCTCCTTTATCCTGCTGCCGAGCAATTCCTTTGTTGTTTTCATAAGCCCTCCAAAAGTGGGTAAACCCCCAGCTCTGCTGGGGGACTCGCAGAGTTTGACATTTACGGAATTGTGTTTTGTTCTGCTATGAATATTTCTGTTCTCACTGTTGTCATGCCCGAATGGTTCTATCGGGCATCCAGTCATAAACATGGATTCCCGCTAAATACATGCGGGAATGACGGTTTGCTGGTTTTGACTTTAACAGATTGCGATTAGCCCCCTTTGAGGGGACAGCAATCATAAAACCTCCGGCTTTGCCGGAGGATACTTATTTCTGCTTTGAAACCCCTTCTTGATGATCTCAAAGATAAAAATTTCAGGATAAGCAATAATATTTATAAAGAGGTTTTAAAGAAGGCTGGTGAAAGATAAGCTTTTAATGATTTAACAGAACCTACCGTTACTGATGGAAAAGAATGTGTGCCACCCAAATACGGCCGCACAGGTTTTAGACGCAATTTTATTTTTAACAGTATTTGGCGCGAAAAACATTATGCTACAAAACAGATTGAGGCATATGCAGTTAAAGAAGATAAAGATTGGGTTGTTATTACAATAGTAACGCGTTATTTTTAATAATAGGAGGCTGATGAGATGAAACTAACATACGACCCGCGATATAACATAGCCTATATAAGGCTTCATGAAAAAGTAACAGAGGTAGAGACGATAAAGATCAGTGATGAATTAAATATAGATATAGCATCTGATGGCACAATTTATGGGATAGAACTGCTAAATGCTAATGAGCAGATGCAAAAAGAAGATAAAGGGAAAATTCTTGTGATAAACGAGGCAACAGGCGAGCAAGTAGAAGTCCCGTTATCTCTAAAGTAATTGAGAGAAAAGAGCCTTACCGCCCTCAATTTTCTCGCCGGTCTTCCGTAGTTTTTTTTTGACTTAAAAAAGCACTTGTATAATAAACACCCTTTACATCGCACGCCAGTTTTCTTTTGCCATAATGACTTAAAGATTGTTTTATGCTTGTCATTTTCAAGACACCTGTTGAAAGATATGTGAAAAAGGCATATAATGCCCCTATGCAAGACAGATTGTTATTAAAAGAGAGCCTTGACAAATTTTACAAAAGCTATAATCTTACAGAGCGGATTAACAGCGACCCCATAGAATTTCCACACAGATACAAAAGGCCAGAGGATATAGAGGTTGTCGGCCTTATTGCCTCAGCGCTTGCATACGGCAAGGTGACACTCTTTAAGCCTGTGCTTGAGCGGATATTCAAAATAATGGGCGAGAGTCCCTATGATTTTATCCTTCATTTTAAGCCAGAGAAAGACAGCAGTCTCTTCAAAGGCATCAAATACAGGATGAATAAAGAAGATGATATTGTTTGTCTTTTATATCTCATCAGCAGGACTGTCAAGGAATTCGGCTCACTAAAACAGCTCTTTTTAAATTTCTACAATCCCACACACGATGACATTGGCGCTGCTTTATCAGGCTTTGTAGATTATTTTTTGAAAATTGATACATCAGCGGTTTATGGAAAGGATATAAGGCCTTTTGGACTCCTCCAATTCTTTCCATCTCCTGTTAAGGGAAGCACATGCAAGAGGTTTAATATGTTTCTTCGCTGGATGGTGCGCTCGGGCGATGGTGTTGACCTTGGCATCTGGAATGAGATACCTCCATCAAAACTGATTATTCCGCTTGATACGCACACTGCGAGGATATGCAGACATATCGGCCTAACAAAGAGAAAAAGCGCTGACTGGAAGATGGCAAAGGAGATAACTGAGAATCTAAAAATATTTGATCCTGATGATCCTGTAAAATATGACTTTGCCATTTGCCATCTCGGCATCTCAGGCGAATGTCCGACTGCGCCGTCTGTTGATAAATGTGGCAAGTGCAATTTATCTGATATATGCATTGCTTTGGAGCCACTCACCTTAGTCCTCTCCCCAGATGGGAGAGGAAATAAAAATGATACCCTCTCCCCTCTGGGGAGAGGGATAGGGTGAGGGGTCTTATGGAGGCTGTGAGATGAAATTCTCAGAACTTGTCGTCTACTTTGAGAGGCTTGAGGCAACAACAAAGCGGCTTGAAATGTTTGACATCCTTGCCGGGCTTTTCAAACATTCAGGGCCAAAGGATATAGACAAGATTATTTATATGAGTCAGGGGCAGCTTCTGCCAGCCTTTCACGGCCTTGAGACAGGCATGTCTGAAAAGCTATTAATAAGGGCGCTCTCTCAGACGACAGGAAAGGACAGCGGCGATATTACCGAGGAATTTAAAAAATCAGGCGACCTCGGTTTGACTGCAGAGCAAATTATTAAAAAGAAAGGTGATGGGCTTTCTGTTAGTGATGTTTATAATGAACTGCTAAAGCTCCCGCATATAACAGGTGATGGGAGTGTGGAGAAGAAGATAAGCATACTCTCAAACCTCTTTTCTGCCTCATCCAAAACCGAGGCAAAATACATTGCAAGGTTTGTGATAGGGAGGCTGCGGCTCGGTGTCGGCGACCAGACCGTGCTTGAGGCGCTCGCCCTCTCAATTGGAGACAGGTCGCACAAATCTGACCTTGAACGTGCATATAATCTATGTTCAGACTTGGGGCTTGTTGGCAAAATACTTTTGGAAAAAGGCATAGAGGGCATAAGAAAGGCAAAGGTTCAGATTGGCTATCCTATCCGCATGGCCTTGTGTGAGAGGCTGCCTTCTGCTGAAAAGATAGTAGAGAAGATTGGCCGATGCGCCATAGAGAGCAAGTATGACGGATTCAGGTGTCAGGTGCATAAGACAAAAAGCGGTGTAGAAATATTCTCAAGAAATTTAGAGAGGACAACACCCATGTTCCCGGAGATAGTTGAAGGGACGAAGAGGCATATAAAAGCAATGGAGTGCATATTTGAAGGCGAGGCGCTGGCATATAATGACGCAACAGGAGAGCTGTTCCCCTTTCAGGTAACCATACAGAGAAAAAGGAAGCACGGGGTAGAAGAGATGGCAAAGGAGTTCCCATTAAAATTCTTTGTCTTTGATTTGCTCTATGCAGACGGCGTGGATTATACAGAATATCCATATCAGAAAAGACGGCTGAAGATGTATGAGATTATAGAGAGGAATACTGTTATGGAACCGTCAGAGACGATTATTACTGATGACCCTGAGGCAATAACCAAATTCTTTGAGGATACTGTAAGCAGGGGGCTTGAAGGTATAATTGCAAAGAGGCTTGATGCGCCCTATTCTGCCGGCGCAAGGAACTTTAACTGGATAAAATTAAAGCGCAGCTATAAGGGTGAGCTCGCAGATACAATAGATGTGTGCATCGTTGGCTACTTTGCCGGCAAGGGCCAGCGCGCAAAATTCGGCGTTGGCGCGCTGCTCGGCGCTGTATACGACCCTGATTCTGACTCTTTCAAGACTGTATCAAAGGTAGGCTCGGGCTTTTCTGATGAGGAATGGACAAAATTAAAAGAGATGCTAAATGAGACCGCAATAGGCCATAAGCCTGCGAGGGTTGATTCACTTATAGAGCCGGATGTCTGGGTAACTCCCACTTATGTTGTTACAGTTACAGCAGATGAGATTACCCGTTCACCAACCCACACTGCAGGAAGGGAAGACGAAGAAGGCTATGCCCTCCGCTTTCCAAGGGCGCAGGGATTTATAAGGGAGGACAAGAACCCTGAGGATGCAACAACAGTGGCAGAGATAATTGAGATGTTTGAGATGCAGAAAAGCATGAAGGTATGATTTATATTGTCTTAGGCCTGAGCATGTTATTAATATTTGCCGGATGCGGGAATGGAACGATGACGGTCTCACAGGCAGAGGTTGAGGGAAAAATTACATACCCAATAGAGCAAAAATATATTTTCCCTGTTCATGAAAATAGCGGCACATTCTTTAATCCATGGCCTTCGCCTGTTGAAAGGAAGAGGCCTGTAACAGGCTTTGTTGCAAAATTATTATTAAAGCACCAGCTTAATCTCAACAGCCCAAAGAAGCCTGCCTTCTCAGGATTTCCTGAGATAAAGAATGGTGAGGTTGGCTTTACATTCATCGGCCATGCAACATACCGCATTGCGTGGCAGGATTTTGTTGCGCTCACAGATCCCTTTTTCAGCAAGAGGGCATCGCCATTTTCATGGTTTGGCCCAAAGCGCAAGCTCTTGCCTGCTGTTTTTATGGAAGAAATGGGAAGGGTTGATGTCATCCTTATTTCCCATAACCACTATGACCACCTTGATGAGCTTGCAGCAAGATACTGGGGAAATAAGGCGCTCTTTGTTGTGCCTCTTGGATTAAAGAAATGGTTTAATGAAAGGGGGATAACAAAGGTTGTTGAGCTTGACTGGGGCCAGCAGATAACAATTGGAGATGCAAAGATAACAGCCCTTCCCCTGATGCACTGGAGCAAACGCAAGTGGTCTGATGACAGGCAGAGCCTATGGGCAGCGTATGTTATACAAAAGGATGGAAAGAATATATATTTTGCAGGCGACACAGGCTACGGCCCTGTATTTAAAACAACAGGAGAACTAATTAAATCAATAGACGCTGCCATCCTTCCAATAGGCGGCTATGAGCCTCGTGATGTCCTTGGCCAGAATCATATAAACCCTGAAGAGGCTGTTCAGGCATTGTTGTAGCTAAAGGCAAAGATTGGTCTTGGAAACCACTGGGGGACAATACAGCTCACAGAAGAGCCGATGGATGAGCCGCCAAAGAGGCTCGCAGAAGCTGTATCAAAGGCAGGACTTCAAAAGGAAAGATTCCTTGTTCTTCAGACAGGGGAAAGCTACTTGTTGACTGATACTAAATAAACTAAGTTCTCAGATTCCCTCTCCCCTTGCGGGAAAGGCCACCACATTTCCCTCTCCCCTTTGGGGAGAGGGTTTGGGTGAGGGGGTTCGGCTTATTTCTTCAATCTTTCCAAATGCTCCTTAAAGCCCTTCAGGTGCTCTTCTTCCTCCTCAAGAATATGCTGTAATTTCTTCTTTATCTCCTCATTAGGTATTTGGCTGATATGATCCTTGTACTGGGCTATTGCCCCTTCCTCAAGGCCAATCAATCTCTTTAAAAAACCCTCTGCCCCTTCCCTGCCAAAGTTCAGCGGCTTGTGCTCCATAGAGGGTACTCCGCCTAAATCAACAATCAACTCTGCAAGCCACTCTGTATGGCGCATCTCGTCCTTTGCCACCTCTTCCATTTTTCTGCTCGGCGGGCAGTTCTCTGTAACAAAGGAGTTTCTCATATAAATCAGTATCGCCTCAATCTCGCCTGTAATGTCCTCATTCAGTAATTTTATAATCTCTTCCTTTTTCATTTTCAACCTCCTGCAAAGAATTTTAGAATAATTCTATGCGGCTATACTGTTTATGTCAAGGGATTTTGACGCCATTCATTTCTTCTCTTGACAAAAACCTGCTTTGTGTTAAATTATCCCCATGCCAAAGCGGTTATCCTGCCTATACATCTTCATATTAATCTCTTCCCTCATCTTTTCTGCCGGCTGCATGGGAGGGACATTTCTTACAACAACAGGCGCAGAGGAGATGTTCGGGACGAATAAAGTAAGGGACAGGTTCTTTTCATGGAAGGTGGTGGAGACCGAGCATTTTCAGGTTCATTACTATAAGGATGGAGAGGAGCTTGCAAAAGACCTTGCTGTGGTGCTGGAGCGTGAATACCCGCGCATCTCAAACATGCTCAATATAAAGCAGGAGGCTAAGGCGCCATTCTTTTTGTATTTAACCCCAGACGATTATTATCAGACAAATATTACCCTCGGCGAGGTGGAAGGCTCAGGCGGATTCACAGAGTTTTTTAAAAACAGGATCGCATTTTACCCGCGCGGCTCTGCAAAGTGGCTGAGGCTCGTTGCAACACATGAATATACCCACCATCTGACAGACCAGTATATCATGGGCGGCTCACTCCCATACCGCTCCTTCACGATTTTCATTAATGCTGTGCTAAATCCACAGTGGTACACAGAGGGCCTTGCAGAGTATATATCTGGTGATTTTGACTCCTATGCAGATATGCTTGTGCGTGATGCTGCAATAGATGACAAACTCATACCCTTCAGGCAATTGAATGGTTTTTATCACCTGAAGCCGCGCCAGATTCTCCTTGCATATAAAGAGGGATATACTATCTTTGAATTTCTTGTGAATAAATACGGCAAGCAGGTTCCGGCAATAATGACAGAGGATATACAAAACCAGCTAAACCCCTACTGGTCAATAGAAAAGGCAACAAATAATCAGGCTGACCAGTCCATCAGATATGAATGGGAGGAATACCTCAAGGAGAAATACAACAAGCAGATTGTCGGAAAAAAAGAACCGTGGGAGATTTCAACACCACTCACAAAAGGCCCGGGCTGGAAGATGCACCCTGTCTTTTCACCTGACGGCGCTAAGATAGCGTATATCTCTGATGAGGCAAATGAGCAGGGCGATTTTGATCTTTATCTAATGGATGCTGATGGCAGCAATAAAAAGAGGCTGACAAAAAATAGACTTATCAGGCCGCTCGGCATCTCATTCTCGCCTGACGGAAAATATATTGCCTTTATCAGCCATAGCAAAAGGCGCGATGATATGTATATTATCCCATCAGACGGAGGTTTCTGCAGAAGGGTGAAGATTTCATTAAGACATAATTCCTATCCTTCCTTCTCACCTGACAGCAAGAGGATTATTTTTACATCACTTGTAAAAGGATATACTGATATATATATTGCTGATATTGATGGAAAGAATCTCGCACAGCTTACCCGCACAAAGGAGCACGAGGAATCACCGGTATTCTCCCCTGATGGCAGTTACATATATTTTGTGCGTGAGATAAATGAGCAGAGGGAAATTTTTGCAATGAAGGCTGATGGAAGCGAAGCAGAGCGGCTTACAGAAAACAGCTATGACGACTTTGCGCCGTCAATCTCATCAGATGGCAAGAGGCTTTATTATATCTCAGATAGAAACGGCGTATTTAATATCTATTCTATGGATATTGCCGCCGGGAAGATAACACAGCATACTGATGTTACAGGCGGCAGCCTTCAGGTAAATATTTCAAAGGATAAAGGAGTTGTCTTTAGTTCATACAGACATGAAAAATTTGACATCTATAAAATGCAGTAGGCGGCTTAAATACATCTTTCTCTCTATATTCATTATATTAGCCTCTTCAGCTCTATCCTTTGCAGAAGAAGAGAAGCCGCAAATAACAACAGTCCAGCCGACGACGACAATAAGAGACTATTCCTTCAGGGCGTCAGCAGACCTTTTGCTTCCATATATTGACTACAACCCTGCAGATGGGTTTATCGGAGGACTGTATCTATCCGGCAGCGACTATCTCGGCAATCACCAGTTGCAGGCCATTGGCGGCTATGGCTTTAAAAGCGGCAATGCCCACTTACAGGCAGGATATACATACATGCGGTTCTGGCCTGCCTTTGGCATAAACCTGTTTCAGAGATACACATATATTGAAAACAGCAATAATACGCTCGGAGAAGACGAGGAATGGTTTAAGGAGAGGGGCGGCGACTTTTTAGTCAGTTTCCCATTATCAAACTACATGAGGATTGATGCAATATATACATTAAAAGAGGTAACAGATGAGTACAGGGAATATCCGGGCGCGCCATTTAAGAAATACCAGCAGGGCGCAATCGGCGGAAGTCTTGTGTGGGATAATGTTGTTTATCAGGAAATCGGGCCGATATCGGGCGCGCAGTTTAACATCCACGGTGATTTTGGCGAAAAGAAACTTGGAAGTGACTTTTATTACAGAAACTATGAAGGTGAATTGCGGGGATATGCCAATTATAATTTTAATAACCTTTGGAAATACGGAAAGAGGCTTGTTGTTGCCACAAGATTAATGGCTGGATATAAAAAGGATGATGTTTTGGTATTTCCGCTCGGCGGTCAGGACAGCCTCCGCGGCTACGGTTATCATGAATTTCACGGAAC
>JACPZJ010000163.1 GCA_016195585.1 Nitrospirota bacterium
ATTCCTCCCTTTGGAAAAGGGAGGTTAGGAGGGATTTTATAAATATGTCGTTACAATTATAAGACTGTTAATAAGTTGTAAAGCGGTGGAAGATGAGAGGCTGCGGATGGCGGTAAGGCTTTTGCGGGCTTTGGCGAGGTGAAAAAATGGGACAGAAAAATGATCCTTTTATTATTTCTCAAATATCCCCTTAAACCACTTCATTATCCCGCCTTTTTCGCCTGAGCACTCCTCTTTTGGCTCTGTGCCTTCAATAAAGGCCTCATCAACTGCATCGGGGCAGGTCGCATTCGCCAGAAGGCCGCTCTTTCTGTCCACCTTCTTAAAAATAATCCCCTGAGGAGGCAGAAAATCTGACGCCTCTTTTTTATCCAATGCCCCTTTCATAAACCCTGTCCATATTGGCAAGGCTGCCTGAGAGCCTGAGAGATTGATAACATCCTGCTGGTCAAATCCTGCCCACACAAGGCATAGAAGCTCGGGTGTATAACCAACAAACCATGCGTCTTTAAAGTCGCTTGTGGTTCCTGTCTTTCCTGCCGCAGGCCTGTTAAAACCCAGTTGCCTGACGCCTACTCCAGTCCCGTTATCAATTACACCTTTCATCAGGTGTGTGAGTATAAATGCCGCCTGCGGAGAGGCAGACTTTTCTATCTCAAGCTGCTTCTTTTCTATAACATTGCCGTCCTTGTCAATTACATCCTTAATTGATACAGGGATGGGCCTTATTCCATTGTTTGCAATGGTGGAGTAGGCAATGCCGATCTCAAGCGGTGTCAGCTCCACTGTGCCGAGTGCAATGGATGGGATATTTAAAAGCGGGCTTTCAATGCCCAATGCCTTTGCTGTTTTAATGATATTGTCTGTCCCTGTCTCCTGTGCAATCTTTACAGTGGCTACATTCAATGATTTTTCCAAGGCGGTTCTTAATGTAACAGGGCCGTAATATTTCTTGTCGTAATTATTTGGGCTCCACTTCTGATTATCAAAGTTTATGGTAATTTCTGAATCGTCAATAATGGATGATGGCGTAAATTTGGGTTTGCCATCAGAAGAAGGTGAAAGCGCCGCAAGATACACAATCGGCTTAAACACTGAGCCGGGCTGTCTCTTCGCCTGTGTTATCCTGTTAAATTGCGTCACCTTATAGTCCCTGCCGCCGATCATTGCCCTTATATATCCTGTCTGCGGCTGGATAACAAGCATCCCGCCCTGAATTGCCTCATCTGCTTCCTTTCTTTTCAGCTTTGGATATTTTTTTTCAAGATCAAGCAGCCCGTTTTTCAGGGAATCCTCTGCAATCTTTTGCAGATGCGGGTCAAGTGTTGTAAATATCTGAAGGCCGTCGCCTGTTAATACAGATTCAGGATAATTCTCCTGAAGCTGTTTTCTAACATAGTCAACAAAATACGGGGCGTCATTCTCCCTTATCTGGTATCTCCTTACCTCAATAGGTTCTGAAAGGGCCGCCCTGTATTCATCATCAGTAATCTTCCCCTTCTCGTGCATCTTGCTTAATACGATATTTCTCCGCGACCTTGCCTTATTCATATTTGTATATGGAGAGTAGCCATTCGGCGATCTTATCAGGCCTGCTATCATGGCAGATTCGCCGAGTGAAAGCTGTGAGACCTCTTTGGAAAAATAGAATCTTGCCGCCTCTCCAACACCGAATATCCCGACAGAGCCGTTCTGGCCAAGATATATCTCATTTATATATGCCTCAAGTATCTCATCCTTTGAATATCGCGCCTCAACAATCAACGCCATTATAGCCTCATTAATCTTCCGCCGGAATGTCCTTTTGTGCGAAAGGAAGAAATTTTTAACAAGCTGCTGTGTGATTGTGCTTCCGCCCTGCGACACACCGGCTTTTTTTAAATTTGCGAGGATCGCCCTCGCAACGCTTCTCGGGTCTATGCCAAAGTGCTCATAGAATCTTATGTCCTCTATAATCACTATTGCATCTGTGAGGTATTTGGGCGCCCCGGTTAATTTCACGAGGTTCCTCTCCTGCCAGCCGCCCTCAAATATTGCAGTGATACGTTCAGGCTCTATCTCAACGGAAAAGAGTTCCTCTTTAGTTGTGATATTCTCCATTCTTTCAATCACACTGTTTTTTAGATAGAGCCTTAGGGGAAGGCCTGTTGTCGGCCTGTTGGGATAAATAAAGTTGTGAAGATAGATATCAAGCATCTCGCCAGAAAGCCTGTACTCTCCCTGCCTCGGCTCTGAGGCGGTTCTATAGTAATTCAGCCTGTTCAGCCTCTCTATAAGGCTTGTGGCATTTATATCAATCCCGGGATAGAGATTGAGAGAGTCAGAATATATCTTTGATGGAAGCTGCCACTTTTTTCCCTCAAACCTGTCCACCACAATAAAATACAGAAAGGTTACATAGATAAAGGTTATAATGGAAAGCCCAAGGACAGCATAAAGAAAGAGCTTTAACTTGTTAATTTTCTTTTTCTTGTTTTTAAAATAAGCAAAAAAACCTTTTACCTTAACTTTGAGTTTTTCATTTTTCATTTTTAATTTATTTATCCCGCCTCCCTCCAATTTTTGCCCATACCCATGTCTACCTTTATCGGCACAGAGAGCGGCATAACATTCTCCATCTCATCCTTTACCAGTTTTTTCATAAGCTCAATCTCTCCTTCAGGCGCCTCAAACACAAGCTCATCATGCACCTGAAGGATCATAATGGATTTAAGATTTTCTTTAAGCAGCCTTTTACTTATACTTATCATGGCCATCTTTATCAGATCTGCTGCGCTCCCCTGAATCGGTGCATTTATAGCGCTCCGTTCGCCAAAGCCCCTTGTAGCGCCATTTTCACTCCTTAGCTCAGGGATTTGCCGCCTTCTGTTTAAGATGGTTGTTACATAACCCTTTTCCTTTGCCTCTGCAATTGTCCTGTCTATGAACGTCCTTACGCCTTTATAATGGGCAAAGTAGTTGTCTATGTAAGCCTTTGCCTCTTCAACAGATATTTCCAAATCAGATGACAGGCCATAAGGGCTCATGCCGTATACTATCCCAAAGTTCACTGTCTTTGCAAACCGCCGCATATTTGAATCAACCTTATCAGGCGCTACGGCAAAAAGCTCCACTGCTGTCCGGGTGTGGATGTCCTCATCCTTTTTAAAGGAATCAATCAGCACCGGGTCGCCGGACATATGGGCAAGGATTCTCAATTCTATCTGTGAATAGTCTGCGGCAAGGAGCAGATTCCCTTTTTCTGCAACAAAGGCCTCCCTTATCCTTTTGCCGGGCTCTGTGCGTATTGGTATGTTTTGCAGATTCGGCTCGCTGCTTGAGAGCCTGCCTGTTGATGTTACAGTCTGGTTTAATGATGTATGTATCCGCCCTGTCTTTGGATGCACCATCCTCGGAAGGGCATCAATGTAAGTGGATTTTAATTTCATCAATTGCCTGTAGTTTAAAAGCTCAAGGGGAATCTCATGTGCCTTTGCAAGAGTTGTTAAAACCTCCTCATCTGTGGAATAGCCGGTCTTTGTCTTTTTTACAGGCTTCAGGCCGAGCCGTGTGAAAAGTATCTCAGAAAGCTGCTTTGGGGAATTGATATTAAACTCCCCGCCTGCCAGCGCATAGATTTTTTTGACTATATTATTAAGCTGCGAATCAAGCTCCTTTGACAGCTCGCCTAAAAGGGCAATATCAACCTTAAAGCCGTTCATCTCTATCTCCGAAAGGACAGTAACAAGCGGAAGCTCTACATCATAAAAGAGCCTCTCCAAATCCTGCTCCTTCAGCATGGGGCCGAGCTTCTTTGTAAGCTGATATGTTATATCTGCATCCTCACAGGAGTATTTTGTCGCTGTCTCTATATCTACCTCGCTGAACCCTTTTTGTTTTTTGCCTTTGCCTGTAACATCCTTATATGTTGTCATTATGTGATTCATATACTCAAGGGCAATATTATCAAGGCTGTGACTGTATCTATTGGGATTAAGCAGGTAGGATGCAACCATTGTGTCAAAGCTGATTCCAGTCAGATTTATTCCATAATTTTTAAACACTATAATTTCATATTTTATATTCTGGCCGTACTTTTTTATCTTCTCGTCCTCAAGCAGGGGTTTAAACTGGTTTAATACCAGCTCCCTTTTAAGCTGTTCTGGCGCGCCAAGATAGCGATGGCCAACAGGGATGTAAAAGGCCTCATTAATTTCCATTGAGGCAGATATGCCAACGATCTCTGCGAGCATGGGGTCTTCGCTTGTTGTCTCTGTGTCAATGGCAAGCCCGCCCTTTTCCTTTATTCTATTTATTAATGAAGAAAGCTCTTCCTCTTTTAGTATGGTTTTATATCTCATGTTTTCCAATGAAGACGGCTCGCCGGCAACCTGCTTTAAGAGCCGTGTAAATTCCAGTTCGCGCAAGAGGCCGATAAGGAGCGCATTATCAGGCTCTTTCCTTTTATACTCATTAAGATTTATTTCAATAGGGCAGTCTGTGATAATAGTTGCAAGCTCCCTGCTCAGCCTTGCAATATCTCTGGATTCCTTCAGCGCCTCTGCGAGTTTGGGCTTTTTTAGCTTGTCAATATTGGACAGGAGATTTTCAATGCTTCCAAACTCAGCTATCAATGCTGTTGCGGTTTTTTCCCCAATCCCGTGGACACCCGGGATATTGTCCGATGCATCACCCATCAGGCCCATTATTTCAATCATCTTATCAGGCCCAACTCCAAACCGTTCAATAACATCCTTCTCTTCAAAAACCTTATCCTTTAACGTATCGTATATCTTTACATCTGGCGAAATAAGCTGGAGCATATCCTTGTCGCCTGTAACTATCACCACCTCAAATTCCTTTTCAGCCTTTTTTGATATTGTGCCGATCAGATCATCAGCCTCGTAGCCCTCCATTAAGATGACAGGGATATTAAATGCCTCAACGAGCTTATGAATGTATGGTATCTGCTGAACCATGTCCCTTGGCATCTCAGGCCTGTGCGCCTTGTACTCTTCGTATGCCTTATGCCTCTTTGTCGGGCCCTTTGCATCAAAGGCAATTGCAAGGTAATCAGGCTTCTTTTCTTTCACAATCTTCTGGAGCATCGTTATAAAACCATAGATGGCATTGGTTGGAAAGCCCTTTGATGTGGAGAGGTTTCTTATGGCATGATACGCCCTGTAGATGTAGGAATTGCCGTCAATCAGATAGAGTGTTGGCTTTAGCATAGATACATATTACTGGAATGAACAAGGTATGTCAAATGGCAGATGACCCCTCTGACTAAATCTGCTATTAATGTTTCTCTTATAGGCGGGGCATAGCCTGAGCCTGCTTTAGTGTGGCCTCTGCCTTTTTGAATTTGTCCAGCGCCCATGCCTGAAAGGCAGCGTAATTTTCAGGTGCGCTTTCATAGATGGGTACGCCATCATAGGCGATCTCAAAGAGCAGGAAGGGGTCTGCATTTTCTATCTGATATGTATGAATGCGGGAGTTGTTGAATATCTCATTAATAGCCTTAATCAATCCCATATCCCATTTTTCGCTGCATTCCTTTTTGGAATTTTTAATGCAGCGGATTGCAATATCAAGGTCATTTTTCTTGCAGGTCAGGCCCTTTGTCTCAAGCCTGAAAAGGACAATCAGGTCAAGATTGAAATCCTCTGCTAATTTCTTTAGTTTTTCTCGTCTTGTGGTTTGTAACATAATTTTACATTGTCATTGAAAGTAGGGGTTCAAAATTTTGAACCCCTACCTACCTTTGTTACATTAAACATATGCCAGCCAGTCTTTGTGCTTCTTATCACGGCCGCGGACAATATCAAAGAATGCTGCCTGAACCGTTGTTGTAATAGGTCCGGGCTTTCCTTCGCCAACCTGTCTGTTATCAATCTCTCTTATAGGCGTTATCTCTGCTGCAGTGCCTGTAAAAAACGCCTCGTCTGCAATATAAAGCTCATCCCTTGTAAACCTTGCCTCCATAACTGAAATGCCCTTTTCTCTTGCAAGCTGTATTATAGAATCCCTTGTTATCCCTTCTAATATAGATGTAAGCGGTGTGGTCTTTAAGACATTATTCCTCACAATAAAGATATTCTCGCCGGGGCCTTCAGCAACATAGCCGTCTGTGTCCAGCATTATTGCCTCATCAGTGCCCGCCGGGCTGCGCGAGAGACTGGCCGCGGCCAAGATCCTGTCCTACCGCGTACTGTGGTTCGAGAAGGATGGCGAGACCTTCCGGCAACCGGAGACCTATCCACCGCTGTCGGCCACCTGC
>JACPZJ010000003.1 GCA_016195585.1 Nitrospirota bacterium
ATTATGAGGAAAAGATACCAGTCTCAGCAGAATTAAGAAATATTCGTTTAAAGAAACCTCCTTTGCACTATGCCCTTTCAGGCGGCGAGGACTATGAATTGCTATTTACTGTTAAGGAAAAAAATGTTAAAAAGATATACAGTGCAATATTAAAAAACAGGTTATCTGCAACCATAATCGGCGAGATTACAGAAAGGAAGAAAGGCATCCTGCTTGTTGACAGCAAGGGGGGGCAGAGGCCGCTTCTGCCTACAGGTTTTGAACATTTTAAATCATGAATTAAGGTTATTGTTTGATGAAATTTAATCCTAAAGAAAAACTGTATGAACTCCTCAGCCTGAATGATTCTTCCCGTCATATAGCGCTCTCATTTGCTATTGGTGTATTTATCTCTGTGTCGCCATTTCTTGGATTCCATACTATTGCAGCGCTGCTTATTGCATGGATATTCAGGCTGAACAAGGCTGCTATTATGGTAGGCACATATACAAACAACCCTTGGACATTTGCGCCTGTTTATGGCTTTGGTTTATGGATTGGCCTGAAGATATACGGCATAAATGACTCAATGCCAGACATAAGCTGGGGCAGCATGAAGATTATGGACATCTTCAATTATCTGAAACCATACTTCATGCCCTTTATCATCGGCAGCCTGCTGCTCGGTCTTGTTGCGGCAACGATTTCCTACTTTGCTGCGGAGTATGCTGTGCAGAGGTTTAGAAAGAGGAGAGGGGTTGAGACCACTCCTTAATAAATTATACCCCCTCTCCAACTAATTGCGGCTCCTCTGTATTGACATCCTTATCATCATTAAACCTTACGGATACAATCTTTGATACACCATGCTCTTCCATGGTGATACCGTACAGGGCGTCGGACATCTCCATTGTCCTCTTGTTATGCGTGATTATTATAAACTGGGACTTATCCGTCATCTTTCTTAGGGAATTTGCAAACCTTCCGATGTTTGCCTCATCAAGCGGGGCGTCAATCTCGTCCAGAATGCAGAATGGCGTCGGCTTTATCAAAAAGCTCGCAAATAGCAGGGATATGGCAGTCAATGCCTTTTCACCGCCTGATAAGAGCGAGATGCTTTCCAGTTTTTTTCCAGACGGCTGGGCAATAATATCAATTCCTGACTCCAGCGGATTGTTTTCATCAATCAGCACAAGTGAAGCCCTGCCGCCGCCAAAGAAGGATTTAAATACCTCGTTAAAGGTCTCATTAAGGGTATTGAAGGTGCTCAGGAACATCTCTTTTGTGGTCCTGTTTATCTTGCTTATGGCCTTTTGTAAATCATCTATGGACTGCGTTAAGTCCTGCTGCTGCTTTGTCAGGAATTCGTATCTCTGTGTGAGCTCCTGATACTCCTCAATGGCAGCGAGGTTCACAGGCCCGAGCTCTTCTATCTTTGCCTTTAAGGCGGACAGATTATTTGCGGCCTCTTCTATATCAATTGAAAATTCGCCAAGCCCTGTGCGCACCTCTTCCAGAGAGATATGATAATTTTCTAATATATTTGTTTTCAGGTGCTCTATCTCAAGGCGCATGGTGGTATCCCTTACCTCTAATTCGCTGATAGCCTTGCGAAGGTCATCCAGATATTTTCTATGCCGCCTGAGCTCTGCCTCCCGGAGCTTCAGCTTATCTGCTGCCTCTGTTAATGCCTCTATCTTTTCTGTCTTAATCTTTTTTCTTTCATTAAGCTGGGAGGATAATTCATTTATCTGTCCCTCAGAGCTTAAGATAGCCGTTTTAGACTCTTCAATCTCATCCTTTATCCTCTTTATTTCCTCTTCCCTGTTTTTAAGCTGATTTGCAAGGCCCTCAATTGTTTTTTCAATGCGCTGGATATTTAAAAGGGCATTCTCATTTTTCTCATGCAGGGAAGTGACATCTATCTTGAGGCGCATCACCTCTCCCCTCAACTCCTCCACACCTGCCTGAATATCCCTGTATTCGCTTTGAAGCTCTGCAATATGCGCCTCTTTTTCTTCCTTCTCTCCTGTGAGCCTTTTGAGATTATCCTTTGCAGAGGCTGTTTCTTCCTCTATCCTGATTCTATCATTTGCAATGCCTGCCCTCTCAATATTTACAGCGCCGAGCCTCTCCTCTATCCTTTTTATCTCATCCATCAATAACTGCATCTCTTTTTCAGTCTTTACATGCTGTATCTCGTCCTGATGGATATTTGATTCCAACTGCTGTTTTTTGTTAATGGCAGCTTCAAGTCCTGCCCTGAATTCGCCGAGCCTCCCTTCCAGCTTTTCAACAGATAGCCGTTTTCCATCCGCTGATTTCTCAAGCTCCTTTATCTCCCTGCGCCTGTGGAGTATGCCCTTTCCATTCTCCTTTGTATTCCCTGCAGAGAGCGCACCGCAGGGATCTATCACATCCCCTGATAATGTTACGAGGGTCTTGTTAATGCCGTCCCTTTGCCAGAGATTAATGGCTGTGTCCAGATCCTCCACAATCAATGCGTCACCGAGGAGATATTCAGCAACACCTTTATAACCTTCTTTATACCTTACCAGCTCTAAGGCAGCGCCGATTACACCGGCATCCCCGTTTTTAATATATGGCTCATTCCTTCTTTCTCTAAGTTTCATTGGGATAAATGTGCCCCTGCCGCCTTCTGTCCTGAGATATTCCACTGCCTTCCTTGCGTCCTGATGGGTTTCAATGACTATATTTTGCAGCCTCTCTCCCAGCAGCGCCTCCACTGCCATTTCATATCTCGGCTCTGTCTCAATCATGTCTGCCACAATACCATGGATGCCGCTAAGGCTCTCTTTCGTTCCCAGTATTTTTTTAACACCCTCCTGATAACCCGTGAGGTTCTTTTCCATATCAGAAAGAGAAGATAGCCGAGCCGCTGCAGCGCTCAGGGACTCTTTTTCTGATAGGAGATTACCTTCAAGCCCCTTTATCTCATTCTGCATCCTCTCCATATCCTTTACTGACTCGGAATAATCAGCCTTCCTGTTATTTAATAAAGCCCTGATGGATGCGAATGCCTCCTCTGTATTCTTTAATTCACCTTTTATCCTTTCATATTCATTTAAGAGGCCTTCGTTCTCTATCCTTGTGCGGTCCTCACTTTTTTCTGTATCAGATATCCGTGATTCAAGGCTGTTTATCTGGTTGGTTATATTTGTTATCTCTGTAATAATCCTGAATGAGTTCTTCTTTTCATCCTCAAGGCTGTTTTCTATCTCATCTTCCTGTTTCAGCAGGGATGTATATGCCTCCTCTTTTTCATTTAAGGCGGCGATCTTCTCTTTTAAAAGAGCCTCAAACTGCTCCCTCTCTGCCTTTGCAAGGCTGTGCTGATATTTCTGCTGGTTTATCTCTCTCTTAATATCCTCAATCTCTACAGCCCCTCTTTCTAACTGGCTGTTAAAGGCGCCAATTTTTTCCTTGAGCATCTCTATGCGGCCTTCATTCCTGTGTATCATATTCTCAAGCTCAAGTATCTTCTGCCCTATCTCGGCAATCTCCCCCTCCTTTTGTGTGATTAACAGGCGATCCTCCTCAATCTGGGACTCAATCTTTGTAATATCCGTCGTAACCCTTATTTCTGCATCCAGTTGATTCGTTAATTCCCTTGTGGTCTCATCTCTCTTTGATTCCAGTGAAGAGAGGTTTTTTGATGCAAGCCTAAGCTCAATATCCTTAACCTCTTCTTTCAGTTTTTTGTATCTCTCTGCCTTTTTTGCCTGCCTGTCAAGCGAGTTTATCTGCCTCTTTACCTCATTAATAATATCATTCACGCGTAGGAGGTTTTGGTTCGTAGCCTCAAGCTTATTCATTGCCTCATTCCGCCTTATCTTGAACTTCATTATCCCTGCGGTCTCTTCTATTATTGTCCTTCTGTCTGTTGGCTTTGAGCTTAGTATCTCGTCCATCTTGCCCTGCTCAATTATTGTATGCGCCTTTGCGCCTATGCCGCTGTCAATCAAAAGGTCTCTTATATCCTTCAGCCTGCATGGGATCTTGTTTATGTAATATTCGCTCTCGCCTGAGCGGTATAACCTCCTTGTTATCTGCAGCTCCCTGTATTCGCCGAATCCTGCAGGCAGTTGGCCGCTCACATCAGTAAGTATGAGATTCACCTCTGCCATGCCAATGGATTTTCTGTTATCTGTACCGTTAAAGATTACATCCTCCATCTTCTCGCCCCGAAGCGTCTTGGCGCTCTGCTCTCCCAGCGCCCACTGTATTGCATCTGCGATATTGCTCTTTCCGCACCCATTCGGGCCGACAACGGCAGTTATGCCGGGCTGGAATACAACATTTGTCTTGTCACAGAAGGATTTAAAACCGAGGATTTCTAATCTTGATAAATGCATCTCTCCTCCTTAAAGGTTAAGATTTTTATCAAAAATAACATATTTTTTCTGATATGTAAAGGGGAAAATACAATTAGATGTGTATTTGGCTGTGAGATGCCCCAATATGTTGTAAGCCAAAATAGGCCAAAATCTTGTCAAATAGCGGATATTAAGGTATAATTCATTAGGAAGTAGGGGTACGCCCTCATATAAAAAAAATAATGATTCAATATATGTGACTTGGCATTATGCTTGAGACCGCAAGAAAGATTCTTATAGTTGATGATGAAGAGAATATCAGAAGCTCCATCAGCTCCATTCTGAATAAAAGGGGCTTTGATGTTGATGAGGCAGCAAGCGGAGAGGAGTGTTTCAGGAAGATAAAAGAGAACCGTCCGCATCTCATTATCCTTGATTATAAACTTAATGGCGAAAACGGCCTTGATGTATTAAAGAAGTTATCAGATAAATGGGAGGACATTGCGGTAATCATGCTGACAGGGGCAGGCGCTGATAATGTTAAGCTCGCGGCAGAGAGCATAAAGCAGGGGGCGTATGAGTATATACCAAAGCCGCCTGATTTTGCCATTCTGCCTCTTTTAATAAATAAGACCATTGACCTTCATCAGGAGAAGCTTGAAAGAAAGAGGGCTGAGGAGAGGCACAGGATTGAGCTTGAGAAGGCAAACAGGAGGCTTGAGGATATAGCAGTTGAGCTTAAAAAAGAAAAGGGGAGGATTGAGAATGTCCTTAAGGAATCGCAGGAGCAGAATAAGGAACTTGAAAAGGCGCAGAAGGCAAAGACAGAATTTCTGTCCAATGTATCCCATGAGCTGAGGACGCCCTTAAATGCAATAATAGGCTTTTCCGATCTACTCCTTGATTCCACTGACAACGTCCTTGCAGAGAAACAGAGAAGATATGTTGATAATATCCTGAGCGGCGGCAGAAAGCTCCTGCGTCTGATAGACGACCTCCTTGACTTATCTAAAGTAGAGCTATCCAAGGCAGAGCTGAATTATATGGAATTTCCCCCTGCCCAGCTTATTGAAGATATCCTGAAAACGGCCATGGATAATGCCGCAAAGAAGGAGATATCCATAGAAGCAAGGATTGACAAGGGGATAAGCTCAATTGTAATGGATGAGGCAAAGTTCAAACAGATAATCTTTCAGCTTTTGGACAATGCTGTAAAGTTTACGCCTGCAAAGGGCAAGGTGGGGATTGATGCCGCAATAATAAAAAAGGATAAACTCCCAAAGGGCGCAGCCATTAGTGATTCTATAATGCAGATGTGCGGAGGGGATTTTATAAGATTCGCTGTATCCGATACAGGCATCGGCATCTCTGAAGAGGATCAGGAGAGGCTCTTTAAAAGTTTTGAGAAGATAGACTCGGGCTACACAAGGGAGTATGAAGGCACAGGCCTTGGCCTTGTTCTTGTGAAGAGGCTGATTGACCTGCTCGGCGGCCATATCTGGGTGGATAGCCGTCTTGGCAATGGGAGCAGATTCAGCTTTGTCCTCCCTTACTACAAAGAGATGACGCTTGACCTCTCCCTTGAGAGGTACATCAATCATGCAAGAAAGAATAATATTCCTCTTACCCTTATAATTGCTGCAATAATGAATTCAGGTGAGATGACGGCCAGCCTTGGCGAGAAGGGATACAAGAAGGCAGCGGCTGAGATAGAGAAGATATTTCGGAGCGATTTAAGATTCAGGAAAGACGAGGTCTTTCTCTATAAGGATATGAAGGTGATCGGCATCCTTGCCGGCACGGATAAGACAGGCG
>JACPZJ010000164.1 GCA_016195585.1 Nitrospirota bacterium
GCACTGACTGCCACAATCCTCACAGGGTTACAAGCAATACGAGCGCCTCATTAAGCGGCATAGACAGGCTTGCCGGTATGAGGGGTATAAGGGTAGATGGGACTGTTATGCAGAGTGTTGCAAACAGCGGCACTACAGGGACATACAGAAATATGGTGGAGATACCTGAGGTATGTTTCAGGTGTCATGGAGATACATACGATACTTTCATACCAACATTGTATAACAGCTATCTAAAATGCCTCAATCAGGGATGCACCTCCACCGGCTTTGTAAGCGAGCCGACCCGCACTACTGCCGGCGATCCTGCATCAGGCAATACACACGGAAGCAACAAGAGAAAAGAATTTGATCCAAATACAGCGAATGCAAACACAGGACAGAATTTTAACAGCGCATTTCATCCTGTAGCAGCAACAGGAAGAAATACCACTGCAATATTTGCGCCTGGAACAACAGCCTTGCTCGGAGGACTTGACAGGACAAAGACAATAAACTGCACAGACTGCCACAATACAGAGGCGCTTGGCGCAGGGACATTTTCAGGCACAACTGCAACACCTACATTCCCCGGGCCAATTACTCAAAGCAGTCTGAGGAGCTATGTTGAAGCAGCTCCAGCAAGGACTTTGAGCGATGTGAATCCTGCGTCTACGCACAACTTTGTCGGCCTCTCTGCTGCAGAGGCAAAGGGGCCTCATGGCTCTAACAACAACAGACTGCTCAGGGCAAATTATAATACAACACTGACTGCTGCCGGCTCAATCACAACTGCCAATCCAGCAGGCAGTTTCCCGTTTACATCCTTTAATGCAGGCAACTTTGCCCTCTGCTTCCAGTGCCATAATGTTCAGTCATTTACAGATTCAGATGGTGTTGTTGGCGGAAATCAGTTGACTAATTTTAGACTAACAGGCGCTGGTCCCGGCAACCTGAATCTCCATGCAGTGCATCTGAATAATACTGCCTTTGGCGGCGCCTGGAGCCTCGGTGTTGGCGCTTATACTGCCTGCGCCAACTGCCACTACAATGTCCATTCAAATGTAGAGGCAGCTAACACTGAATATGTTGGAGGAGGTACATTGCGGCCTGACGGCGCAACAAGGCTTATAAACTTTTCTCCAGTTATACAGAGATACACCTATTCAAAGCCTGCGTGGTACTATTCAGGCGGAAATATGAGATGCGACCTGAGGTGTCACGGTAATGCAATTATGGGTTCAGGCTTTGGAGGCGGCGGCGGAGGAGGAGGAGGCTTTGGCGGGGGCGGTGTAAATGCGCAGTATAACTATTATCCGAATTAGTAGTTAGTGCGGTAAGGAAAACTATATTGAGGCTGTTAATTAAAAATAAAATTTTGCTATTATTTATGTTGGGATGGGTATTTTTTGCTGTTATCCCTGACAGGGTATTTGCGTATTATCTCTATGTAACTGATGGGTACCAGAATAAGCTTGTGGTGATAGACTCAGCAGCAGTTAAAAATGTTAAAGAGATAGCAACAGAAAACAGCCCCTTTGATGTAATAAGCGCAGAAAAGGATGGGAAGGAATTAATCATCCTCAGTTTTGCAAACAACAAAGGGATATGGATAATTGACCCTGTTACATATAAGATAGAAAAGAAGATACCCTTGCCAAACAAAGGCGATGCGCCGGCAGGCTATTTTCATCTTGCATATAATCCAGTTTATAAAAAACTCTATGCAGTAAGCCGCGCATTAAAAGAGGTATATGTTTTTGATTCAATGGGGTGGCAGCACATCAAGACAATAAAAACAGGCGATATGCCGTCTAGCATTGCTGTAAGCCCTGATGGCAGATATGTTTATATTACAAATATGACATCTAAGAATATAACAGTTATCAAATCCGAAGGCGATGTTGTTGAGAAGACGATGCCTTTTAACGGCTTACCGAATGCTATTGCCTTCAGCCCTGACGGCAAATATATATATGTAACTGATGAGGAAAATTACAAACTCTTTATAATTGATGCCAAATCTGAAAAGACTGTTAAGGAGCTGCTTATCGGCATTGCGCCAAGGGGAATTACAACAACATCAGATGGAAAATATATCTATATAAGCAATCTTGATTCTTTCAGTGTAACTGCTATTGATGCAAACAAAATGGAGTTAATTGCAAATATACCTGTATCCTCCCTGCCATGGGGTATAACTGCAAGCCTTGACAGCAAGAGGATATTTGTATGCAACTATTATGAAAACAGCGTCTCTGTAATAGACACATCAACTAATAAAGAAATTGAAAGAATAAACGGGGCTGTCTTTCCAACAAAGATTGCGGTATCCAGAGGAAAATAAGATGCGGTTTATAAAAAAGCGGTATATATCATTTTTTATATTATTATCTTTATGTCTTGTTGAATACGCACAGGCGAAGGAGTATCTATATGTAAGCCACGAAAAGAGGAATTTAATATCTGTTATAGATATTAAAGAAAAGAAGGTAATCAAAAAGATACATGTTGGAAAAGGCCCGACGGATATCGCCTTATATCCTGAAAAGAAGCTGATTGCTGTAAGCCACAAGGATGAATCATCGGAGTTTATCTATCTTATTGACAGCACAACATATAAGGTAAAACATAAGACCCTGACAGCAATAACAAGACACAGGGAAAGGGGCAGAAGTCATCTTCAATTTAATGATAATTATACAAGGCTGTATGTGATAGAC
Organism: Nitrospirota bacterium; assembly: GCA_016195585.1. Taxonomy (GTDB): domain Bacteria; phylum Nitrospirota; class CAKKRA01; order 9FT-COMBO-42-15; family 9FT-COMBO-42-15; genus JACPZJ01. The sequence continues at coordinate 2,703 of JACPZJ010000164.1, forward strand.
GATGAAAACAATCATCTGGAGATATTTGATACTAAGGACTGGAAGCCTATAAAAAAGGTTAATCTTGATTTAAAGCCAATGGCTATAACATTATCACCTGCAAATAAGGAGGCGTATATACCCACCCTTTACAAGGGAAGTATACATATCCTTGATTTAGAGAGTAATGCCATAAAAGGCAATATTGTAATAGATGGCGCGCCTGCTGATGTAGCGGTAAGCAAGGACGGAAAGACGCTTTATATCTCTGATATTGTCAACAGCAGGGTTATAGTTATGGAATGGAGCACAAAGAAGATACTAAAAAATATTGTTGTTGGAAACCGCCCTCACAGAATTCTTTTGAGCAAGGATGGTAAGATTCTTTATGCGGCAAATTACCATTCAAATAATATTAGTGTAATTGATACTGAAAGGATGGAGGCCATTGCCCTTATACCAGCGGGAATACTGCCGTCTGATATTGTATTAAGCAAAGATGGCAGATGGCTCTTTTCATCAAATTATGATGAATCAAGCATATCAATAATAGATACAAAGACAAACAGGGTAACAGAAAAGATACTGGTGGAGATTTATCCAGCAAGAATGGAGTTTGTTTCATTTTAAACATTAAAACCTTAATCCCCCTGCATCTCCCTTTAGTAAAGGGGATAAGAGGGGGATTATTTAACAGGGAGTGGATGTTATGAAAAAGATCTTTTTTTTATTAATAACAATTTTACCCTACTTATGGATGGATAATGTCTTTTCAGCCCGCGGGGATTTAGGTGATGAGAACATAGCATATACCAAGCACAATCTATCTGCCTTTTGGCCTTCTGACGCTGGACTGGATGTGCGGACAGTGAAATCACCCACACAGA
>JACPZJ010000165.1 GCA_016195585.1 Nitrospirota bacterium
ATCTGTTCTCTCTGGAGATGTAAAGTCCAAGGAAATTATACTTAATACCCCTGAGTGGTACAAAAAAAATGAAATTGGCCTTCACCTCGGCGTATCTGTAAACAGTGTCAAACCAAAAGAAAAAATTATAATCACAGATGCTGGTGATGTTTATACCTTTGACAAGCTTCTTATAGCAGCAGGCAGCTATGCCTTTATCCCGCCGATTAAAGGGGTAAAAACCAGAGGCAAACTGACCCCCGGTATTTTCACCTTTAGAAATCTGGATGATACCCAAGCCATGCTCAATTGGGCAAAGAATAGCAGAAAGGCAATTGTGGTAGGCGGAGGGCTTTTAGGGCTTGAGGCAGCGCGGGGGCTCGCCCTTCAGGGGATAGAGGTTGCTGTTGCCCATTTAATGGATAGGCTCATGGACATGCAGCTTGATACTGCTTCCGCAGCGATTTTGAAAAAAGAGATTAATAAACTCGGCATTAATGTATTGCTGGGGCATTGCGCAGAGAAGGTTATTGGCAATGGCCGTGTAAATGCCCTTCGTTTTACTAATGGCAAGGTTTATGAGGCAGATATGATTGTGATTGCAGCAGGCATTCGCCCCAATGTTGAATTGGCCAGAGAGGCTGGCCTTAAGGTGAATCAGGGGATTGTTGTGGATGATTATATGCAGACCAGCAATCCTGACATATATGCAGTTGGTGAATGCGCAGAGCATCGTGGAAAGGTCTATGGGATTGTAGCGCCTTTGATGGAGCAGGCAAGGGTGGCAGCAAATGCGATTGCAGGGAATTTCACGCTTCGCTATGAGGGTTCAGTAGTAGCGACTAAACTTAAGGTTGCAGGCATCCCATTGGCCTCTATAGGAAATTTTTATGAAGAGAGTGCGGGGTGCGAGGCGCTGGTTTATAGCGATCCGGGGGCCTCGCTCTACAAGAAGGCAGTAATTCAGGGAGGGAGGGTAGTTGGGGCTATTCTTCTTGGAGATCTGGGTGAGTATAATCGTTTTTATGAATATATAAAAAATCAGGAGGACATTACCCTTCAGAGAAAATCTTTGCTGATTGGCCAGCCCAGTAATATTCCTTCTGTAGCCTCAATGCCGGATAGCGCCACTGTCTGCGGCTGTATGGGTGTAAGCAAGGGCGCCATTGCCAAGGCCATAGAGGAATACGGCCTGACAAGTAAAGAGGAGGTTTCTGAAAAAACAAAGGCATGCACCTCCTGCAAAGGATGCGCCCCTTTGATTGATCAGATATTACAGGATGTCTTGGGAGGAGAGTATATCAGGCAGGAAGGCCTGCAATTATTCTGTAAGTGCCTTCCAATGGCATGGGAAGATATTAAAAAAGAGGTTATTGCACGAGAACTTAAATCAGTGAGTGAGATACTCGAGACTCTTGGGAATGGCAAGGGATGCGAGGCCTGCAAACCGGGTCTTAATTATATGCTTTCGGAACTTTATCTAAATGATTATGAATATGAGGATGATGCGTGTTTAGTTGATGACCGATTTCATGCCAATATCCAGAAGGATGGCACCTTTTCTGTAGTTCCCCGCATCTATGGCGGTGTGACAACCCCTGAACAGCTTCGGCGTATAGCTGATGCTGCAGATAAATACAATGTGCCAATGGTAAAGATTACAGGGGGACAGCGAATTGATCTAATAGGAATACAAGGTGAACAGCTTTCATCGGTCTGGTCAGATATTGGATTGCCCTCTGGTCATGCATATAGTAAGGCAGTGCGCACCTGTAAGACCTGTGTAGGCGACACATTCTGCCGCTTTGGGGTTCAGGATTCTATAGCATTGGGGATAGAGATGGAGCAACGATATCAGGGAATCCCGTCTCCTGCAAAGATCAAAATGGCTGTCTCAGGCTGTCCAAGGAATTGTGCTGAGTCCGGAATCAAGGATATCGGCGTAGTGGGGATACAGACAGGGTGGGAGGTTTATGTGGGAGGCAACGGAGGGATTAAGGTAAGGGTTGCAGAACTTCTTTCTGTGGTTAAGACTAAAGAGGAGGCGCTTGACCTTACAGGTTTATTTATTCAGTATTATCGTGAGAATGCGAGATGGCTGGAGCGTACCAGTCATTTTATTGAAAGAATAGGAATAGACCACATACGCGATGTGATTGTTGAAGATAAATTAGGTATTGTAGAACAGTTGAGGGAGCGTATTAATCAGGCTGTGGCAGCCTACAGGGATCCATGGGCTGATAGTGAGCAGTCTTATAATAAGGACTCCCTTGTAGGTATCAGGCCTTAGCAGCATTGATCCAAAAGTTATCCGTGAGGTGCATAAGAAGATGAATATTAAAGAGGAACCGGTAATATCACTAACAAAGACAGTAGAGGAGATTGAAAAGAGATTGATTACTAATGCCCTTGATAGCAGTAACTGGGTGATTGCAAGGGCGTCAAGGAGGCTTGATATTACCGAACGGATGCTTGCCTATAAGATGAAGAAATATAATATGAATAAACAAAAAGGTAAAAAAATAACAATTTTGTAGGAATTGATTAAAACTTTTTACTTTCAATGGGATAGCAAGGAGGAGGGTTTTTACATCAGTAAAAATAAGACAAAAATGTAGGACTTGAATTGCTCTGTATTATCTTTTGCCTGAAAAAACAAGAGGTTGCAATCTGGCATGATTATAGCTTATTATTAACATAAAAGGGGGTGAGGGAAGGAATAATTAATAATTAGTATAGTAACTAAGTTTACCCCGTTTAGCAGGCTGTTGAAAAAGCCCATTTATGTCATTGCGAGGAGCGGTTTTTGCGACGAAGCAATCTATAACTTATTGATTTATAAAGAAACGAGATTGCTTCACTTCGTTCGCAATGACGGTAATCCAAATTTTTCAACAGCCTGTTAGAGATAAATATTTAATGGGGTTTACGAGTCAGGGGAGGGAATGTTTTATGCAGTTAACAAAAAATGGAGGAAGGATTATGGAAAGGTTAAAAAGGATAGTTAGTATTATTTCACTGATTTTTATTTTACTGCCAGTTACTCTGGCCTTTGCAGAGGAGCCAAAGGCGCCTGCTGCACAGGCTGCGCCTGCAGCCACACCTGAGTTAAAACCAGACCCATCAGGTGCAAACACAGGAGGGGCTGCAGATGTGGTCGGCGCAACTGCAGGTGCCCCGACAGCGGATGACCTGAAAAATCTTGGCCCCAAAGAGCCCCTTGCGGCAAAACTGGCGGATGTGGTCGGGCATAACAGGATAGCGGTAAATTTTGTATGGATGCTTATATGCGGCTTCTTGGTTATGTTTATGCAGGCTGGATTTGCTTTGGCAGAGACAGGGTTCACAAGGGCTAAGAATGCAGGACATACTATGGCGATGAATTTTATGATCTATGCCATTGGTATGCTCGGTTACTGGATTATCGGCTTTGCGATTCAGATGGGCGGAGTAGGCAATGTCGCAAGCCTCAGTGGAGGAACTGGACTGCTCGATGGTGAATTTATAATCAAGCTCTTTGGCAAGGAGTTCGGTTTGTTTGGAACAAAAGGATTCTTCCTTTCCGGTGTGACATATGATACTGCGATCTTTGCCCTCTTTTTATTCCAGATGGTGTTTATGGATACCACTGCTACAATTCCAACAGGCTCTATGGCTGAACGTTGGACATTTAAATCCTTTGTGTTCTATGGATTCTTTATCTCTATGTTTGTATATCCGCTTTATGGAAACTGGATATGGGGCGGCGGATGGCTGTCCCAGTTAGGAAAGAATTTTAGCTTGGGGCATGGGACGCTTGATTTTGCAGGCTCATCCGTTGTCCATATGACAGGAGGGGTTGCAGCGCTCGTAGGGGCTATGATCCTCGGCCCGAGGCTGGGCAAATACAGTCCTGATGGAAAACCAAACGCCTTACCCGGACACCACATACCAATGGCGCTCACAGGATGTTTCATACTTGCCTTTGGCTGGTTTGGGTTCAATACAGGCTCAACACTTGCAGGTGGCGATCTCAGGATAGGTGTTATAGCGACAAACACTATGTTAGCGTCAGCATCAGGCGCCTTTTTTGCGCTGCTCTATATGTGGATGTTCTACGGCAAACCCGATATCTCTATGGCTGCCAACGGAATGCTGGCAGGTCTCGTTGCCATTACAGCGCCATGCGCCTATGTGAATTCCGTGTCCGCGGTCTTTATTGGAGCAGTCGCTGGAGTACTTTTATGCATAAGTATATTTTTTGTAGAGCGTGTTCTGAAGGTTGATGATCCTGTCGGTGCGGTATCGGTACATGGTGTAAACGGGGCATGGGGTCTCTTATCACTGGGACTCTTAGCTGACGGCACTTATGGCGACGGCATGAACGGTATCACCGGAACGGTAAAGGGTTTATTTTATGGTGACCCGTCACAGTTTATGGCACAAATTATGGGAGTAATCACCAATTTTGTGTTTGTATTTGTTACGATGTATGTGTTTTTTACCATACTGAATAAGATAGTTCCGCTCAGGGTTTCTGAAGAAGTGGAAATAGAAGGTCTCGACCAGAGCGAGGTGGCTGTGAGGGCATACCCTGAATTTACAATCCATGAAACACATAAGAGGAGGTAAACCAATGAAAAAGATAGAGGCAATAATAAAGCCTTTTAAGCTTGACGATGTTAAGGATGCATTAAACAAGATAGGCATTCAGGGCATGACTGTGACAGAGGTAAAGGGATTTGGAAGGCAAAAAGGCCATACAGAGGTATACAGGGGCTCTGAGTTTGTTGTTGAGTTCCTGCCAAAGACAAAGATAGAGATTGTTGTCTCTGATAAAATGGCCAAGAAGGCGATTGATACTATTATAAAGACAGCAAGGACAGGAAAGATCGGGGACGGCAAGATATTCGTTTACCCGATAAAAGATACTATTCGTATCAGGACAGGTGAAAAGGGCCAGAAGGCCATTTAAGAAAATTGGGTTCAAGCAGGGGCGAGGCAACGCCTCGCCCCTGCATCTCGGACCCTTGAGCCTCTTTTCATGCCCACTGATTTTGTCTAAAATTCCCTTGATTTTTAAAAAAAATGTGCTACGATACGATGAATTTTGGACACAGGAGGCAGGCGATGAAAAAGATTGAGGCGATTATCAAACCGTTTAAACTTGATGATGTAAAAGATGCCCTTAATGAGGTAGGCATACATGGCATGACAGTAACAGAGGTCAAGGGTTTCGGAAGGCAGAAAGGGCATACAGAACTCTACCGCGGCGCTGAATATGTGGTGGAATTTCTTCCCAAGATTAAGATTGAAGCAGTTGTTTCAGATGAAGATGTTGAAAAGGTGATAGAGACAATATTAAAGACTGCAAGAACTGGAAATATCGGTGATGGAAAGATATTTGTGTATGACATAAAAGAGACTATAAGAATAAGAACAGGTGAAAGGGGAAAAGAGGCCATATAATTCCATGAATATACTCAGGATTGGGATGGCCCAGATAAATTGCACAGTTGGCGACCTTGCCGGCAATACTGAAAAGGTTTTGGAGTATACAGCAAAGGCAAAAGGAATGTCAGTAGATATACTCTCCTTTCCAGAGATGGCGATTACAGGCTATCCGCCTGAAGACCTTCTTCTTAAAAATGATTTCATTGATGAGAATCTTAAGTATCTTGATATTATAAAAAATAAAACAGGCAATATATGTGTTGTTGTTGGTTTTGTTAATCGTAAAAAAGGGATTTACAATGCAGCAGCAGTAATAAAAAACAAAAAG
>JACPZJ010000168.1 GCA_016195585.1 Nitrospirota bacterium
AACCGACCAATACTACAGCAGGGCTGTGGCAAAAAGCGCAGAAATCAAAAAACATAAAATTGAGCTTATAACTTCTGAGTATATCATTGATGAAAGCATAACTTTGACAAGATACAGGATTTCTCATCATGCAGCGGTTGTTTTTGGGGATGCGTTGTTTAACAGCAGCATAGTCAAGATTATAGATGTAAAAGATGAAGACAGGTTAAAGGCGTGGAAAATCTTTAAAAAATATGAAGACAAAGAGTTAAGCTTCACAGACTGCACAAGTTTTGCAATAATGGAAAAATTGAAACTCCACAAGGCTTTTACATTTGATGAACATTTTAAAAAGGCGGGGTTTGAGATATTTTAACCTATGCCACACAGTCTCAAAGTAGAATTGATATAAAATAAAAACATCCCAACGCTGTCATTCCCGCAGGTATTAAGCGGGAATCCATTTTGAAGGCTCTGGATGCCCGATAGAAGCCTTCGGGCATGACAAAATTTGGTTGATTATATTTTTATAAAAGCTAAAATCATGTTGCTACTATTATGAGACCGTTAATATCTCTTACAGAGAGCATTGTTAAAAAAAGGACGGCGGCACAAGCAGGGAAATTATTGTGGGGTTAAAGGATGGAAGCGCTAACGACCAAAATCAGCGGCGGCTGTAAGCCGTCCGCTGGATTTGATTGTTAGGCGTTTACTCTCTCAATAATTGAATTTTGAAGATTTGACCCTCATTCTCTGCAAACCCGTCCCCATTCTCAACAGTCTTTGTGGCTGTAAGCAATGTTCAACAAGGAACCCAAAAAAAGAACTCAAAAAAACTCAAAAAAAAGATTGACAAATAAAAAAAAGGTGTTATATTAACATCAGAGCGTGATTGAAGATGGCATACATCTTCAATCTAAACTGTAAAAGGCCAGACAATGTTCTGGCCTTTTTTTTATTGTATCATCTCCTTGTAAACTTTCAAGTAATTATTTGCCATCATATCAGCATCGAAATGTTTTTTTACTCTATTGTGCCCCGTCTTTCTTAGTCTACTCACTAATTCCTTATTAGTGAATATTCTCACAAGTTGACGTTTTAAATCGACATGATCACCGTCCAAAAAGAAGAGGCCATGTCTTTCATCTGTTTTTACTACTTCGGTGACACCCATTCCTTTTGAAACCACCACAGGTGTCTTTACGGCAAGAGATTCTAATAACACAAGCCCTAAACCTTCCCTACTGGATGGTAGTACACAAGCTTTGGCTAATCTATAAAGGGCTGGGATTTCTTCAAAATCAAAGGTATCAAATCTTAAGCAGTCACGGACTCCTGAACTACGGCTCGTACTTTCTAAATGGTTTTTGTAGTCGACCTCTGCTTTAGTTTTTGTTGAACCAGTAATCAGAAATTTAAATGTTTTATCAGGCAATTCTTTTCTTAATAATCCAGCAGCTTTTATGAAGACATCTAACTGTTTTCTGTCATCAATCCGAGCAGGGCAAACTATCAGATTATCATTACGCTCCAATCTAAGCTTTTGTACCACTGATAGTACTTTTTTTCTGCCATATGCAAGTCGCTCCAATGTCCGAATTGGGACACCATGATAAATAAAGCGGATCCTTTCCTCTGGAACTCCTATCTTTTGGAGTTCCCTTCTAAAAGCCTGACTACCAGCAATAAACAAGTCGATGATGTTCAGTTGAGATAAGAGTTTCATATAACTGTAAAGAGGAGCCCTTTCAACAATCTTTTTATCCCACTTAATTGGCGTTTTGTGGAGCGTAACTAATAGGGGTAGGTGAAAGGAGGCTTTGAGATGGAGACCAATAAGAGAACCACCCGTATGTTGCGCATGTAAGAGATGCGGACATATATCTTTACATAATTGTAAACCTTTTTGGATTGCAGGTTCGTATGGCAATGCCATTGAATGCCCAAAGTCGATTCTATGTATAAACAGATTTTTATCTCGGATTTTTTCCTCAGGAGGCATATTTTTTGCTGACGATGTGAGAACATGTATTTGAACATCAGGATGGCGTGCTAAGGCATCGGCCAAGTAGAATGAATGAGCACCGCCTCCACCCATTGCGGGTGGATATTGTTTGCTTATGAGAAGAATCTTTAGTTGTTTTGGCATTGCATTTCTTTTACGCCTAACACAGAGCTAAGGGGCGCGGCGGCTTTTCGCCGCGTCCCTCTTGAGCGCCTGGTTAGGCATCGTTTTTTCTGTGTTTCAAGTCAAGAGTCAAGGGCTGCCACCGCCTTCTTTCATTGTGAGTCCAATCCTCCGGCTCAGCATGGCCGTCCCAGCTTCTGCCAATAGTAATTCGCACCAGAAATGTCCCCAATAGTACCATCCACATTAACGGCCTGCCCAACATCAAAATGGGTGACTTTCTTAAAACGGGCAAGGTTATATCCCTTGCCCGTTTTGTCCTTCATCTGGCAGCTTGGCTATTAGCTCGCTGCCCTCAGGCAGAAGCCGACGTCATCATGGTTGTAATTATGCGAATCTGGATGGCTGTTGACAATGCTTCGATCCCATACCTGGAGCAAAACGACATATCCGCACGGCTTCATCCCTGCTGTGTTCAGACTCCACAGGTCTCCAGGAGCAGGCGCGGTCTGGATATTGCCTGATGACGGTACAGGAGCGTTGGGCGACATGCTTGCCGGAAGCGTAGTCAACGTATAGTGCCCGAAATGAGTATCACGTGCCACAAAACGGCCGTTTACCACGACACCGACAGTGAAATCTTTACAATCTCCGCCGCTGTCAATGTGGATGTCGAGCGTAGGTGGAGCAGTTACGGTGCTTGGGGCCGTGTTGTCCAGTTGGACCCGGTGCCATGCTGTGCTGCCCAGGAATACGCCTCCGCCAGTGAACAGCTCCAGCCGGATCTGCCACAGGTCGTCACCGGCAGGCGCCCATCCGCTGTACAACATGCTTAAGAGATTCTGGCTCACAGGCAGGTAGTCGAACATCCCGCCGAATCCGGCAAAATGATTGCCGCTGACTCCATTGTGGTCGGTAACCCAGACCGGACTGGTGAGCTGTATTTCCGGCCCGCCGGTGGTCACGTTCTGCGCCCAGAGCTTGTATTTGTGTCCTGGAACAGGGTCCGACTGGATGTGGATGACCTCGCCAAAGGGACAGGAGCGCGTGGGGTCCCACGGATCGGCAAACACTCCCGGCCCCCACCCGGCAAATGGCGCAAACGGTTTCGTCATTCCTGTTGTGGCTGTGAATATATTAGCCACACCTATTCCTCCAATGATGCTGATCTTCGGCTCTATCTCAAACGGTGCCCCCGGTTTGATCTGGACATGGGTGTCGAGACGATTCCCCCAATGAGGGATAGCATCAGGGTTAACGTTGGAGGGCGGCACGTTCCAGGAGAGCACGGCGCGCACTCGTCCGATCTTCGGTTTTTCACAAGGCTGCCGATGAGCACTCAGATCTACCGGCATGATGGCGGCATAATGAAGACCATCCGCTGGGATTGTCGCGATGTCGTGGACAGGAACAACGGCAGTGCCCACATAAGTCCACTTGCAGGTATTGTCCCAGTCCGCCCAGAAAGCCACGTATTCCGTGCTGCCTTTGCTGCACAGGCTGCCGGAATAACCTGTCGGCTTCTTAACCACAAACGTGCCTACAAGCCACTCCCGGTTGTAATCAAGGCCGAGGCAGTTCAACTCTTCGTAGGTGACGTCTCCTTTTGTTTTTTCCAGCACCTCGATGATCGACAACCAATCCAGTCCAAGCTCCTTGAACTCGAAAATCTTTGCAGAGATCGCTTGCTGGTCGAGCACGCATCCTGCCAGAACCGGTTGAACCTCCTTATACGCAAGCCGGTGTGGCTCGACTTTTGTCGCGGCCTTTTCCCTG
>JACPZJ010000173.1 GCA_016195585.1 Nitrospirota bacterium
GGTCGTGCTCTTCAGACACGACAAGAAGTTCTTTAATCCCTGCAGTTTCGCAGTGGCAATAAAGGATACTGAGTCATCAGATGAGATAAAAAAGAAGATAGAGGCAGTAAGGACGTCAGAAATAGACAGGGTTGGCCAGAAGCTCCGCGTTGAGATGATTGCGGTTATAGATGCTGCAAATGACCCTGCAAAATTTGCATCTATAGTAAAGAACATTGTTGATTCAGCGCCGGGCGTGCCATTGATTCTTCACAGCATGAACGCATCTGTAATTGAGGCGGGCCTTGCGCACTGTGCAGACAAAAGGCCATTGATATACGCTGCAACAAATGAGAATGCAGATGCAATAGCAAAGCTTGCAAAGGATAAAAAATGTCCCCTTGCCATTAAGGCAGACGGACTTGATGCCTTGACAGCCTTATCCGAGAAGATAAAGGGTCTTGGCGTTGAGGATATTGTCCTTGATTCAGGCGCAAGAAAGGCAAAGGACATGCTTGAGCACTTTACAATGATAAGACGTTCTGCAGTTAAAAAGAGCTTTAAGCCGTTCGGCTATCCTGTTATCACCTTTGCAAACAGGGACGATTCCATGATGGAGGCGCTAATAGCTGGCATAGGTGTAATGAAGTACGCATCTATCATTGTATTAAACAGCATTGAGAAATGGAAGATGCTGTCGCTCCTTACTTTAAGGCAGAATATATATACAGATCCGCAGGTGCCTATGCAGGTTGAGCAGAAGATATATAAGGTCGGCGAGGCAACAGACAAATCTCCGGTTATTGTTACAACGAACTTCTCGCTTACATACTTTATTGTCCGCGGTGAGATTGAAAACAGCAAGGTGCCTTGCTGGCTTGCGATACTTGATGTTGAGGGGCTATCTGTCCTTACAGCATGGGCAGCAGGCAAATTCAGCCCAACAAAGATAGCAGCATTTATTAAGGAGAGCGGTTTAGAAAAGACTGTCAGTCATAAAGAGGTAATAATACCAGGCTATGTTGCAGTATTAAGCGGTTCACTTGAGGAGAAGCTCGGCGAAGGCTGGAAGGTGGTTGTTGGACCAAGGGAGGCAAATGCTCTTCCAGCATTCTTAAAGAGCAAGGCAGTATAGTTATAACAATTGACACGACTTAGAAAAAAATATTATAATTAATAATAGTAATTATTACTAAATATATAAAAATAGTCGGTCTTTTAGGGAGAGGAAAGGAGTTTTATTATGTCTAAGATAATCGCTTCCGCAGCAATAAGGGCAGCAAATAAGGTAGTCGGTGAAGCAGAGACCATGCTTGAAAAGGCTATCAAGGAAAAGGGCGCTGAATTAAAATTTGAATTTCCTGATACTGGTTATTTTATGCCAATGTTCTTTGCAATCACGGGTATAGAGATAAGAACACTCGGAGACATGAGGAAGGAGATTGAGCATGCAAAATCACTTCTGACATCAGAGCCTATTGAGAAGAAATATAAACCGTATCTTGGCGAGGCGCTTGATGCTGGCATGGCAACACTTCTTGCTCAAGAGATTTTAATGGCCGCCAAATATGTCTATGGTCTTGAGCCAGTTGAGGATAAGGAGCTTGGCCTTACATACAATGGCTTTATCACAGATTCTATCCTAAGAGACCTCGGCATCCAGCTTGTTGACGGCACAATGCCAGGCTATGTGTGCATCATTGGCGCTGCACAGGATGAGGACAGGGCAGTCAAGCTTGCAAGAGAGCTGCAGCAAAAAAATATTCTTACATTCCTCTGCGGAAATGTTAAAGGCAACAGCATGACAAAACAATTGATGAAAAAGGGCGTTGAACTCGGCTGGCCGACAAGGCTTGTGCCGCTTGGCCCTGATACAAGCCATGCAATCTACGCCTTGAACTGGGCAGCAAGGGCGCCGCTTACATTCGGCGGTATTAAAGGCGGTGATTACAAAAAGGTTCTCAAATATACAAAAGACAGGGTTTTTGCATTTGCAATGGTGCTTGGAGAGCTTGATGATTTAAAATGGGCAACTGGCGCAGGCGCAATTAATATGGGCTTCCCTGCTTTATGCGATACAGATGTGCCTGTTGTTCATCCGCGCGGCGTTACAATATACGAAGAGGTTGAAAAAGAGCTAAATCAGGATAAACTTGTAGAATCAGCTATCATGCAGCGCGGCCTTAAGATTATTACACATAAGGTTGATAGATATTGAAAAGGTTCAGGATGGGAAGATTACCATCATTGGCGAGAAGAATAAGGAAATGATAGAAAAGGGAGGCCAGATACCTCTCGGCATTGTTGTTGAGGTTGCGGGCAGAAAGATGGAGAAGGACTTTGAACCTGTTGTTGAAAGAAAGTTCCACGACTTTATTAATGAGGCGCAGGGCGTGTGGCAGATGGGCCAGAGGGATATTATCTGGGGAAGGATCAGCAAGACCGCGCACTCAGAAGGCTTCAGGCTGCATCACCTCGGCACAATCCTTACAACACTAACAAAAAATCACTATCCAGCACTTATAGATAGGGTTCAGGTGACAATATATTTAGATGAAGAAGACATACTCAAGCATCAGGAGGAGGCAAGAAAGATATTTATAGAGAGAAACGAGAGGGTTTCCAATATGACCGATGAGTCTGTGGATATCTTTTATTCATGCACACTGTGTCAGTCCTTTGCGCCAACCCATGTTTGCGTTATATCTCCTGAGAGGCTCGGACTCTGCGGCGCATATAACTGGCTTGATACAAAGGCATCCTATGAGATTGACCCAACAGGGCCGAATCAGCCTATCCAGAAAGGTGAGACCTATGATGCAATTAAGGGAAAATGGCGCGGTGTTGATGAATTTATTGGAAAGGCATCGGCTGGCAAGGTTGAGAGCTTCAGCGCCTATTCCATTATGGACAACCCCATGACATCCTGCGGCTGCTTTGAGTGCATTATTGCTGTAGTGCCAGAGGCAAATGGCGTTATGATCGTTCACCGCGGTTTCAATGGCATGACGCCAACCGGCATGAAGTTCTCTACAATGGCTGGCACTGTTGGCGGCGGCGTTCAGACACCGGGCTTTATGGGTGTGGGACGCTATTTCCTCACCAGCAAAAAGTTCCTGCTTGCAGACGGCGGTTTAAAAAGGGTTGTATGGATGACAAAGGAGCTGAAGAATGCCTTCAAGGAACAGCTCGCGAAGAGGGGAGCAGAGGAGGGCGTGCCTGATCTGCTTGACAAGATCGCTGATGAGGATATCTGCACAGAGTCTGATAAACTTTTAGAGCATCTGCAGAAGGTAGGCCATCCGGCGCTTGAGATGGCAGCAATACTATAAAAAACAGGGTTCTGGGGTTCAAGGGTTCAAGCGAGAAACAGCTAAACAGTTAGAACTGCTTTTACACTTGGCCACTGGACTCCTTGACCACTTGACCCCTTTTTCTGGGAGGTTTTGTTGATTAAAGAGATTGACCTCTGTGCAGCAGAGGGCATCATCAAAAAATATACTGACGGCGTGTCTGACCTGATTTCTGTTCTGCAGGATGTGCAAGAGGCTTATGGTTATATACCTGAGCCTGTTGTGTATGTGATCGCAGAGGGGCTGAATATATATCCGAGCCATATCTTTGGCGTTATTACATTTTATGCCCAGTTTAAATTAAAGCCGGCAGGCAAATACATTGTTAAGGTGTGCACAGGGACAGCATGTCATGTTAAAGGTTCTGAGAGGATAAGCAAGGAGATAAAGGAATTATTAAAGGTCAAGGTTGGTGATACCACAGGGGACGGCAGATTTACCTTTGAAGAGGTTGCCTGTGTTGGCGCCTGCGCGCAGGCGCCCATGGTAATTGTTGGTGGCAATGAGTACGGCAAGGTGACACACACAGAGGCAAAGAAGATAGTAAAAAAGTATCAAGCAGGTAAAAAATAACTATGACAACCAAACCAAAGATAATAATTGGCATGGGGACATGCGGGCTTGCTGCTGGGGCAAGGGCTGTCTTTGAAGAGGCAGAAAAATATATCCATGAAAAAAAGATTGGTGCGCAGGTCATTGGTGTTGGCTGTATTGGCATGTGCCATGAGGAGCCGCTCCTTGATATTGTAATGCCCAAGAGGACAAGGGTCATTTACAGCAGGGTGACGGCTGATATGATCTCAAAGATAATCCATTCTCACATCCAGAAGGATAAGCCGGAAAAAGGGCATGTCCTTAGCCAGATGCTTCCTGATGACGGTGCAAATCCATATCCGTCCATCCCATATTATGAGGAGATGCCTTTTAATAAAAAGCAGCATCGGATTGTCTTAAAGAACTGCGGCTTTATCAATCCACTTTCTATAAATGAATATATCGCCCGTGACGGCTATGAGGCTGCAAAGAATGTCCTTTTTTCAATGAAGCCTGAAGAGATTATTGATACTGTAAAACGCTCAGGCCTTCGCGGAAGAGGCGGCGGCGGCTTCCCAACAGGCATGAAGTGGGAGTTCTGCCGCAAGGCAGAGGGCAGCCCAAAATATCTTATATGCAATGCTGATGAGGGCGATCCCGGGGCATTTATGGACAGAAGCGTCCTTGAAGGCGATCCACATTCTGTAATTGAAGGGATGATAATAGCTGCCTATGCAATAGGCGCAAATCAGGGTTATATATATGTGCGCGCCGAGTATCCTTTGGCTGTCAAACATTTAAAGGTAGCTATAGCTCAGGCAAGGGAAAAGGATTTTCTTGGTAAAAATATACTTGGAAGCGGTTTTGATTTTGATATTGATTTAAAACAGGGGGCAGGCGCATTTGTATGCGGCGAGGAGACAGCGCTGATTGCTTCAATAGAGGGCGAACGGGGTATGCCGCGGTCAAAACCGCCATTTCCTGCAAATAAAGGACTATGGGGAAAACCGACGAATATAAATAATGTTGAGACCTTTGCCAACGTGCCGCAGATTATACTAAAAGGGGCAGACTGGTATGCGGGATTTGGAACAGAGAAGAGCAAGGGGACAAAGGTATTTGCCCTTACAGGGAAGATAAAGAGGCCGGGATTGATTGAGGTGCCTATGGGCATACCATTGAAAGAGATAATCTTTGATATCGGCGGAGGCGTGGCAGACGGCAGCAGGTTTAAGGCAGTGCAGACAGGCGGCCCTTCAGGAGGCTGCATACCTGCAGAGCTGATAGATACTCATGTTGAATATGAATCTCTCATTGCAGCAGGAACCATGATGGGCTCAGGCGGCATGGTTGTTATGGATGACTCCAATTGCATGGTTGAGATGGCAAGATTCTTTTTAAACTTTTCCACTGATGAGTCCTGCGGCAAGTGCGTGCCCTGCCGCATAGGGACAAAGAGGCTCCTTGAGATATTAGAGAGGATAGTTGCCGGCAAGGCGAAGGAGAATGATCTTGAGCTCCTTGCGAGCCTCGGAGGCACAGTGAAAACAGCCTCACTCTGCGGCCTTGGCCAGACAGCGCCAAATCCTGTGTTAAGCATGATAAGGTATTTCAGGGACGAGTATGTGGAGCATATTAAAGACAAGAGCTGCCGTACAGGCACCTGTCAGGCGCTTTCAAGATATATTGTGAATCTTGATACATGCAAGATGTGCGGGATATGTGTTAAGGGATGCCCTGTGGATGCTATAGCAGACGGCACAAAGAAGACAAAGAAGCCTGCACTTATTGATGATGAGAAGTGCATCAGATGCGGTATATGTTTTGAGAAGTGTCCGTTTGGCGTGATTTATACAAAAGGGGCAAAGAAGGCAGGGCATGTTAAAGAAGGGCTTAGTGAGGTAAAGGTATAATCTTTTTTTATACGTCATTCCCGCAGCGTTTTTGAGCGGGAATCCACAATGTGCAAGACTGGATTCCTGCCAGATACACGCAGGAATGACAAACACATTCAAATCCCCCCTTTTTCAAAGTGGGAAACTTTCCCCTCTATTAAGAGGGGATAAAGGGGTGTGTTCCCCTCTTTGGAAAAGAGGGGTTAGGGGAGATTATAAAAATAAAATTAATATCGGTAGGAGAATTTTCGGAGCAATAATGAAGGTAATAATTGACAACAAAGAAATAATCGCCAATGAAGGCGAGACCGTACTTGAGGCGGCAAAGCGGGCAGGGTTAAAAATACCGACCCTTTGCCATCATCCCAGACTAAGCAATTACGGCGGATGCCGTGTCTGCGTGGTTGAGGTTGGAGGCATGAACAGGCTTATTACATCCTGCACAACGCCTGTATCTGACGGCATGGTGGTTACAACTGACTCCCCAAAGATAAGGGAAACGAGAAAGACACTCCTTGAGCTTATACTCTCTGACCATCCCAATGACTGCATGACCTGCGATAAGACAGGAGAATGCGCCTTGCAGGATCTTGCCTATGAGTATGGCGCTAATGTAAAAGAGAATCCCTATGATGGCGCAATGAGGCAATATCCTACAGAGGACAAGAACCAATTTATCATAAGAGACTTCTCAAAGTGTATACTTTGTGCAAAGTGTACGCGCGTATGCGACGAGGTTAGGGCAGTTGGCGCAATAGATATAATGAAAAGGGGATTCTACGCAAAGGTTGCAACGTCCTTTGATGGAGTATTAGACTGCGAATTCTGCGGCAATTGCGTTGATGTCTGCCCTGTTGGTTCATTAACAGAGAAATTGGCAAAAGGCAAGGGAAGGACATGGGAGACAGGGAAGGTTGATACGATCTGCGGTTATTGCGGGGTAGGCTGCGGTATTACCCTGCATATAAAGGACAACACCGTAATAAAGGTCACGCCAACAGAAAAAGAAAGCGTTAATAATGGGGCGCTTTGCGTTAAGGGCAAATTTGCCTATGACTTCATCAATAATAAAGACCGGCTTACAAGGCCATTGATTAAAAAGGATGACAAATTTGTTGAGGCGAGCTGGGATGAGGCCATAGATTATACTGTTAAAAGATTAAAGGAAATAAAAGAGAAATACGGCAGTAACAGCATCGGCGGCCTGAGCTCAGCAAGGTGCACGAATGAAGAGAACTATATATTCCAGAAGTTCATCCGTGCGGGCATAGGCACAAACAATGTTGACCACTGCGCAAGATACTGACACAGCTCTACGGTCGCCGGTCTGGCGATCGCATTTGGCGCAGGCGCTGCCACCAACTCCATGGATGAGGTTGAAAAGACAGACCTCATATTTGTCATAGGCTCAAATACAACAGAGGCGCACCCAGTAGCAGCCCTTGGTCTTAAAAAGGCTGTGCGATACAACGGCACAAAGCTCATCGTGGCTGATCCAAGAAGGATTGACCTCTGCCGCTTCGCGGATCTGCATCTTGGACACAGGCCTGCAACTGATGTGGCGCTCATAAATGGCATATTAAAGGTAATTATTGATGAGGACCTGATAAATAAAGAATTTATAAATGAGAGGACAGAGGGTTTTGAGGATGTAAGGAATTTATTAAGCAGATTTACCATCGATGAGGCGGAGAGAATAACAGGTGTGCCAAAGGAGAAGATTGTAAAGGCAGCAAGGATGTATGCAGGCGCAAAGAATGCCTTAATCTATTACACAATGGGTATTACACAACATTCAAATGGCACAGGCAATGTCCTCTCCCTTGCGAATCTTGTCCTTGCAACAGGAAAGATCGGCAGAGAAGGCTCAGGCCTGAATCCATTAAGGGGACAGAACAATGTTCAGGGCGCCTGTGATGCCGGCGCCATCTCAGAATACTATCCGGGTTATCAGAAGGTCAACGACGAAAAGAATAGGGAGAAATTTGAAAGGCTATGGGGAGCAAAGCTTTCTGAAAAAATAGGGCTTACTGCAACAGAAATGACAGAGGCAGCAGATGCAGAGAAAATAAAGGCAATGTATGTAATGGGTGAAAACCCGCTTATCTCTGATCCTGATATAAATCACACGAGGGCAGCCTTTTCAAAGATTGAATTTCTTGTTGTTCAGGATATCTTTATGTCCGAGACTGCAGAGCTTGCCCATGTTATCCTCCCTGCATCATGCTTTGCAGAAAAGGACGGGACATTTACAAATACAGAGCGCCGCGTGCAGCGGGTAAGAAAAGCGGTTGAGCCGCCGGGCGAGGCAATGGAGGACTGGCAGATTATAATGAAGATCTCCAATGCCTTTGGCTGTAAGATGGAATACGAGCATCCATCACAAATCATGGATGAGCTTGCGCTCTCAATGCCGCAGTGTGCCGGCATCTCCTTTGACAGGCTGAATGGCCTCGGTATCCAGTGGCCATGCCCTGATAAGGCCCATCCCGGCACAAGGACGCTTCATAAGGAAAGATTTACCAGAGGCAAAGGCCTTTTTAAGCCTGTTGAGTATATACCGCCAAGGGAGCTTCCAGATAAAGAATACCCATTTACGCTTACCACAGGAAGGATGCTTACGCATTACCATACAGGCACAATGACGAGACGTTCAGCAGGGACAAATGAGCATGTTAAGGAGGGATATGTGGAGATAAGCCCTGAGGATGCTAACAGGCTCAATATTAAGAATGGAGAAAAGATAAGGGTTTCATCAAGAAGGGGGCAAATAGATATAAAGGCAAAGGTTACTACAATGGTTTCTCCTGGTATTGTATTTATCCCGTTTCATTTTAAAGAGGCAGCGGCAAATGTATTAACAAGCAGGGAGCTTGACCCAATAGCAAAGATACCAGAGTTGAAGTCATGCGCTGTGAAGATAGAAAAGAAATAGTAGGGGCTTAGGCTTTTGTAGGCACGGTTTTAACCGTGCCTTTTGCACGAATAAATTCGTGCCTACAGCCTGCCCTACTATCTTTGCAGGAATAACAAACTCATTGTAATTTTAATTTTTAATTCAGGGGAGGGAAATAACTATGCCGCTTGATCCAACTAAACACGCAGATTGGGAGATCGCTGAAGCAGCCGAGGCCCACATGAAGACCGTTTATCAGTTAGGAGAGGAGCTCGGATTAGAAAAACAGGAGCTTCTTCCTCACGGACACTACGTTGCCAAGGTGGACTTCAAAAATGTTTTAAATCGTCTTAGCAAAAAATCTGATGGCAAGTATATTGATGTAACTGCCATCACGCCAACGCCGCTCGGCGAGGGGAAATCAACAACCACCATTGGATTAACAGAAGGGCTCGGCAAGAGGGGAAAGAATGTTATTGCAGCCATCCGCCAGCCTTCCGGCGGGCCAACAATGAACATCAAAGGCTCTGCAGCAGGAGGCGGGCTTGCGCAGTGCGTGCCGCTGACGCCGTTTTCTCTGGGCTTAACAGGCGATATAAATGCCATTATAAATGCCCATAACCTCGCAATGGTTGCGCTAACCTCACGGATGCAGCATGAATTTAATTATAATGACGAGCAGCTTTCAAAGCGCAAGTTAAAAAGGCTTAACATAGACCCGCGCAATGTTGAGATGAAATGGATAATGGATTTCTGCGCACAGGCATTGAGGGATATAATCATCGGCCTCGGCGGCAAGGATGACGGCTTTATGATGCGTTCTGGCTTTGCCATTGCAGTATCATCAGAGGTTATGGCTATCCTCGCTGTTGCCAAAGACCTGAAGGATATGCGCGAGAGGATGGGAAAGATCGTTGTCGCATACGATAAAACCGGCAAGCCGGTAACAACGAGCGACCTTGATGTAGCAGGCGCAATGACAGCATGGATGGCAGAGGCAATAAATCCAAATCTTATGCAGACTATAGAGGGACAGCCTGTATTTGTCCATGCAGGGCCATTTGCAAATATTGCCATTGGCCAATCATCCATCATTGCAGATAGAATCGCGCTCAAGCTCGGCGACTATGTTGTGACAGAATCTGGATTTGGCGCAGACATCGGATTTGAGAAATTCTGGAATCTAAAGTGCAGGTTCTCAGGCTTAAAGCCCCATGCTGCAGTTGTTGTTGCAACCATCAGGGCATTAAAGTGCCACG
>JACPZJ010000174.1 GCA_016195585.1 Nitrospirota bacterium
CATGACCACTACCAATCACTGACTCTTGACCTGGAACAGTAAATGACAAAGTAATTCCATTGTCAAATCCCATCCTAATCACCTGCCATGCCGTTGCTGCAACAAAATCGTTACCACTGTAAAAATCTCTACAAATCTGAGAAGGTGGTATTTCATATGCACTTATCTCATCTATCTTGACACTAATCCATGTGTCTTTTGTTATAGGCATGGGGAATTCTTCACCAAAGTCATAAGAAAGACAATACAGATCTAACATATCATTATATATACAGTAAGGTCTTCCAGATATAGTTAATGCATCCATTATTAAGGTCTCGTTTCTCCTTGGATACTTATTTCCTGCATATCGTATATTTTCTTTTATAAGTTTACCATTTAAAACCTCATTCATGGCTTGTCCTCTATCAGGATAATATACCGCGTATATAATATCTATATAACTATAAAGCCATGTATGATTGCCATAAAGCCCATTATCCCACTCCTCACGCCAACCAGCCCGAGAGCCTGCTACTGCATCCTGCTCTGTTCCCATCCTGCCGCGAAAGGCAAGGGTATATTTGTATTTGTTATAGTCTTGTGGAAGAGGAAAGCTTAATACCTGACTTGCTCCTTGTGATGCCAAAGATATATTCCATGAACCTAAAAGATATCTATTTGTATCTGCTGTGTCATAGTAAAGGCTAAATGTGCCTTCCATATCCTCAGTAGAGCGATTAGATATCTTTACCCCTTTGACTCCATCCTCCCTGTCATTTGCATCAATTGTAAAGTCCAACTTCCCACGGAAGAAGTAGTTTAACAAACCCGCAGAGTAGCCAACTGCACGGGGGAGGAGGAGGGAGGCGTAGTCTTTGTAAACATTGTCATCAAGAATAAAGCTTAAAGACAAAACAGGTGATGTGGGGTCTGTTGTTAATATAGGATTAGTAAAGTAACCAGGTGTCACAAAGCGCTTTATTACCTCTCCATCTTTATCCTTTTTTATATAGAAGGTAGTATCAGGTATATTGTCCTCGCCTATTACGGTCTCAGGCAGCTCATTGCCATCAATATAGCTCTGTAAGTTTGTGCTGGATTTACGGGGGTAGGGAAAGTAGTGCGGGTCATTTGGCGCAAGAGAGTCATAAGCAAAGATGCTGCTTTCACTAAAGAAATTGGCATTAGTATATTCAGCAAGGCCAAGAGCAAGGCTGTTTGAAGGGTTAGAGCCAGTATATACATCAGTATCCCAGAATCTTGTAATGCTTATATTGTTTATATCAATTGGTTCCGCACTGATTGTAGCTACAAGCAGTGGGTTCTGTTTTACATACCATTCAAAGTTGTTACCAAACCATGTAACCGGATTGCTTAATCCTGCCTCCTGAAAGTAAAGATGGGCTCTAAAGTCGTTCCTTGTATGTGCAGGAACTGCCATATCTTCTATTAAGTGCATAACCTGCCCCAGCGCCTGAAAAGTTTTTGCAAAATATGTTTCTCTATCTGTATTTAAACTATTTGTTAATGCCTGATAATAGTATGTCCTTGCATTGTCCCAGCCCATCTGCTGGTTGCTGATTGTTATCTTATTGCCATTAGGTGCAGGGGATAAATATCCAGTACCCCATGTAACATTGGAGTACCATGGACTCCATGAAAAACAATATAAGTCTAACCACCACGGCTCATCGCTCATATAAGATGATGACCAGTCTTTAAGAGGATTATGAAAATGATTGGAGGCACGACACATGGGGGAGTCTTCGAGTTCAGAGCCATCGGAAAGCCATTGTATAATCTGCTTACCATTTACATCTTCCTTATAACCAGATGTAAATCCTCTTTTTTCTATAGAGTTCTTCCTCTTTACTAGCGAACTGCCCTTCCCATGAGTAAGCCTGCACAAGTTTTGAAGACGAATTAAGGCTTAGAGCTGTGTTAATAAAGTCTATATGTTTGGAATGTGAATAGCCCTTTTTAAATTGTTCCAATTTAAACACATAATTATTCCGCCATTTAAAATCTTTTCTTTTTTCATAATTAGGAAAGATAAAGTCATTTCTCCACGCTACATACCCTTTTTTATAAATAACCACCTCTGGAAGATCAACAAGTGGATTATATACCCCGGAAACTGTAAACTTACCCTCTTTATCAGTAATGACTTCGATAACCTTATAACGCTCGTGATAAGTCAGCCCTAATCCCTTTGTCACTGTCCATTGTACCAATACCACTGCCCCTTCAATGGGCTGGCCTGTTTCTGCGTCAACTACTGTGCCCGTAATAGTTCCATAGCAACCCTGTAGTATAAAAAGAGAGGCGAGAATTAAAAGAATCTGATTAAACCGCATCTGTTTCCTCCACATATCCAATTTGGAATCCATCTTCTACAAATTATCTTTTAGGAATTTTTATTATTGGCATTTCTGGTGCCTCTCTATCGTATTTATATATAGAGCTTAGATATTCGTCCTCTTCATTTAGTAACCGCTTCAAAATTTGGGTTTTTGAATCTAAAATATCTATATACGATTACCTATAGATTAAAACCTCGCAAGCTACCTCCATGTTTCATCACAAGAACCCATCATAATGTTAAGAATGAGAGATTCATTTTCTTTCTCAAATTTATTCACAAATGTAAGACTTTTTTTCTCTAAATCAAAGATACAATAACCTATCATCTCTTTTTGTATATTATGGCAAATACCATTTATCAGGTTATCTTTCTTTAAAAACATTGGACATAAGATTTCTTGTCCTTTTGGAAGAAGAATTTGATCCAGTTTTTTTCTTGATGTATCAAAGAGATAAAGATTTGTGGTAATCTCTCCTGATTTGGAAAGCGTAGGGATACCTTGAAATATTATTTTGTCTGATGTGTTGTTTATTGAAAATATCGCAAAGTACAATTCTGAATCTAAGATATTTTCTTTTTTACCATCTTTAATCCTATACTGCCAGATCCCTACCGCACTTTTGGGTTCTGCTGATTTCTTGACTAAAAAAATTATTCTTTCACCATCCTTAGTAAGCCTTGGAGAAAAACCTTGATCAATAAGAACCTTAGAGGTGTTTAGTTCTATATCAATAATAGAGATTGTCCTTGTATTTGAGAATAAAATTATTTTATTGTCAGGAAACCACTCTACTGTTGAAATGGCAGCATCGTATTGACTGAGGACATTACTTTGATGCACATTTTTGATTTTCCCGCCTTCAACATCTACTATATTAAGAAGCATAATATGCCTTAAGTTATCCTTTAAAATAACTCCGATTAAATATTCCAATACCGTTATTTTTCTGCTATCTGGTGACCATCTAAATTTTGCTACTCTCATTTGATCCTTATGCTTATTGTGTAGAAAGGTAGCAAGACTTTTTATCTTATTGCCATCTCTATCAGCAAGTGCTAACTCAAATACAGGCTCAGATTTGACGCTCTCCCTGAACCCAGTCTGCTCAAGATATGCTATGAATCGGCCATCAGGAGATATCCTTGGCATTATTCCATTAACAAGGATTTTTTTGATTTGTTCGCCATCGGGTTTAGTAATATAAATTTCGGTCTTGCTGCCACTTATTGGGACATTAAAATAAATTACATCCTCAAAAGCAAATACCGTTCTAATGCTAATAAGTTGAAATAAAATAAAGACCAAAATCAGCTTTTTCATTAAATTCCTCTTCAATACTGCCTTATCCTCCATATTCCATCCTTGCCCTGCTCAAAGTAGATGTAGTATGTTATCTCTCCTTGTGCCTCCTGTCTTCTGATTCTGTATTTTGCAATCCCATCTTTAAGGTATATTAGTTGTATCTGCTGCATGCCTGCTGCTATTGAAGATATATTGTTTTGTAGGAGTGTAAAGATTTGTCTGTATTTGCTCTTTGAGTTTTCGCTGAAGTGTATTAACGCATTTTCAATATCCCCTTGGCTCAATGCCTCTTTCATCAGCCCCCATTTCCCTTTTAAGAGATTATCTATCGCATCCCTTGATATCGCTGCTATGGCAATGGTGTCGGTGTATTGTCTGCCAAGATTGTCTGTTGCTATGTATGTGATTTGGTAGATGCCTTCTGCTGTTATTTTTAAGTCAATTTCTATGTTATTGATTTGGTTAATCTCTATCATAGCCGGGCCTGTGTAGCTTAGGTATCCTGTAGAGTTGATTAGAGAGTTTTCTATTGTTAGTTTTGTGGTTAGTGGGGTTATACCGCTTTCTGGTATTGCAGTGAGTCTTATTGGTTGTTGTGTTTGTTCTCCATATATTGTAATAGATGTGGTTGCAGTGTTTCCTGTTATGTCTGTTATTCTTGCGGTTATAGTGTTTTGACCTATTGTTATTGGTATTTCGTTTACTACAAATTGATTGCCAACTATTGCAGCAGGTTTGCCATTTACTGTTACTCCTATGTCAGCAGTGTTTGCATTTATTACACCTGAGACTGTTATTTTGTCATTGTATATTGTGGTGTTTGAGTATGGCGAGGTTATTTGTATGGTAAGGCCTGATGTTATTTCCTTTAGAATAAAGTTTGCTGTGTATGTCTTTCCAGCCGCTACTGTTAAATAGTTTTCCTGTGTCAAATATCCTGTCTTACTTGCATTAATAGTTATGCTTCCTTGAGCTATGCCAGTAATAGTATATCTGCCATAGGTGTTAGCGGTTGCTGTTAGTGTTCTTTGTGAGTCTGTAATAGTGATTGTTGCCCCTGGTAAGGATTGCCCTGTTGCCTCATTTGTAATCGTGCCAGAGATGGTTGCGCCTGGAACAAGGCGGATGTCCATGAGTAATATCTCACCTGCATTAATTGTGTTTGTAAAGGTATTGGACAGATAGCCTGATTTAGATGCTGTGCCATTGATTGTGCCGGGAGTAATGTTGGTAATAGAGAAGAATCCATTGTTAACTGTGGATGCAGTTTGACTCTTGGTAGAGTCTGTAATTGTTATTGATGCGCCTACTATTGGATTGTTATTTATGGCATCTGAGACGCTTCCATAGATGCTGCCTCCCGCAGTTGATGAGGTATAGTATACTGTAACCCCATCACTATTGCCATTGTAAGCCATGTCTTCTACATAAACAATTATTGTATTTATCCCTTCTCTCAATGGGATATTTTCTGCTGTAAATATACCGTTATTAACATTTGCATCGTAATAGTTATAGTTTATATTGATATTTCGTACCCGCACACGCCGTATCGGATAGTCATCTGCCACTGTGCCTGTCACTGTAATAGAGGGGGTATTTATTATTGCATTGTTTAGAGGAGAGGTGATTTTAACTTTTGGAGGAATGTTGTCATAAATAACAGTAAGATTGGTTGTGGTTGTGCCTGATGCATTTGTTGCAGTAGCAGTAATGGTGTTTGGGCCATATACTAATGGCTCCCAGTCAAAGGAGAAAGAACCGTCATCATAAATATCTACAGTTATTCCATTTATCTTTAGTTCTGCCTGCGGGTCTGCTACTTCTCCATAAAGCCATGCAACATCCCAGTCCTGATATGCTGTAGCGCCATTGCAGGCACCCGGCCCTCGTTCCGCTATTACTACACAGAAGGTTAATGCTGGTCCTTTAGGGATAGTAGTCTTGGTTATAGTAATGCTTTGTGTTGTTGTAAAACCGCATTGATTTGTTGCTGTAACTGTTATGGTGTTTTGCCCTTCAACAAGTGTTACATTTGCACTAAAGGTGTTATTTGAGACTGAGGCAGTTACACCATTAACTGTAACAGAGGCTGAATTGTCGTCTATTGTACCTGTTACTAAAATGGAAGAATCGGAAAGGGTGGAGCCATTGGCAGGAAAGGTAATATTAATCTTAGGCGGGCCTAAGATGGTTACTGTAATATATGAACCGGGGATGCTCCGCACCTCAACAGATATAAGGTTGTCTTTATTCAGGGTAACAGGCTTTGTAATAGTTCCAACCTGTTGATTGAATTCATTCGGGCTTGCTACCTCTATCCCATTAATTGATATTACTGCACTGCTTATCCTGTTATTTCCAGCAGCATCGCCATTAATTATGCAAAGGGTATATGAACCAGCATTAGTAACAGAGAAGTTCTTATCAACTACGACTGGCTTAGCTGTATCCCTCGTATACACAGAAGGGCCAAAGACAGGAGAGCCTGAACAGCAAGGAGGGGAGGCATAAGCTGGGGAATGC
>JACPZJ010000175.1 GCA_016195585.1 Nitrospirota bacterium
CCCCTCACCCCTCTTTGCCAAAGAGGGGAATTATTCCTCAAATTATTCGGCGGGCAAAGCCCACCCTGCGACTGAGCATTTGCCTAACATTGACTGAGCATAGGCCGATGGATGCCAACTTTTTTTTGCAAAATTTTGCTTTTGATGGTATATTAAAAGAATGTCTGAGATTATAGAAAAGGAAGATAGTAGGTGGAAAAGATTGATTTCCCGCAGGAATTTCCTAAAAAGGGGCGTATTTTTTGGTGTTGTCGGCGGCCTCAGTTTTGAGGGTTTTGTCTTTGAACCGCGTCAGGTGGAGGTTACAAACACCAGCATATATATAAATGGGCTCCCCAATGAGTTTGACGGCTTCAGGATATGCCAGCTTACTGATATCCATCATGGCCCTTATATAAGCATAAAATTTATTGAAAAGGCTGTAGAAAAGGCAAATAGCCTTAAACCCGATCTCTTTGCCCTTACCGGTGATTATGTTTCATCTTCACCCAAATATATACCGCCTGTAATAAATGCCCTCGGCAAACTTAAGGCGCCTTATGGGACATTTGCTGTACTTGGCAACCATGACCACTGGGAGGGTGCAGACCTCTGTTATGAGGTGTTTAAAAAAAATGGAATCCCTGTCCTGACCAACACAAATAAGGTGATAACAAAGGAAGGCTCTATCTGCATTGCTGGTGTCGGTGATTATCTTGAAGATTTTCAGGACATTAACAGGGCATTTAAGGGTATACCAGATGATATGCCGAGGATACTGCTTTCCCATCACCCTGACTATGCAGAGGAATTGCCAAAAAATGCAAGGGTGGATTTAGTGCTCTCAGGCCATACACATGGAGGTCAGGTTCAGATACCCTTCTTATTTGCACCCATTGTGCCGTCCCGCTATGGCCAAAAATATGTGAACGGCCTTGTGAGGAATGATGATACACAGATATATGTATCACGGGGCGTTGGGATGGTTGCAATCCCTGTCCGTTTTAGCTGCCCGCCTGAGATTACAATTATTACATTAAGAAAAAGTGTATAATTAGATACACATCATCACGAGAACATCCCCTCCCCTGAAAGGATAAATTCTTGCCTTGACATTGAGAGACAAAATCCTGTAAGTTTGTTATGATAGCATATAACAAATGAAGCAATATATCTTAAAAACTGAAAAGCCTCCCATTAAAAGCTCCATCAATTATAAAAGCGAATTAAATGAGCAGCAGTACGCTGCAGTTACATCAGGAGACGGCCCGATACTCGTCCTTGCAGGCGCCGGGAGCGGAAAGACAAGGACACTCACCTACCGTGTTGCCTGTCTTATTGAAAAGGGCATTGACCCCTCGCAGATACTCTTGGTTACCTTCACAAATAGGGCGGCAAGAGAGATGCTGCAGAGGGTGGAGATGCTGCTCGGAGGGGAGCTAAAAAGAATATGGGGCGGGACATTTCATCATGTGGGGAATATGCTCCTCCGCAAATATGCAAAGGCGGTCGGCTATGAAGCTAATTTTACAATACTTGATCAGGAGGATTGCAAAGACCTGATCGCTGACTGTATTACAGAAGCAGGCATTGACACAAAGGCTGTTAGATTTCCAAAGGCAGGTATTCTTGAGGATATCGGAAGCCTCTCTGTAAACCGCGAAAGCGAGCCGTCAGATACGATCTCTGAATATTATCCCTATCTGGAGGAAATGACAGTTGAGATTGAAAAAGTCCTCAGCCATTATAAGGCAAAAAAACAAAAGGCGAATCTCATGGACTTTGACGACCTTCTCTTGAACTGGCACAGGCTTTTAAAAGAGCAGCCAAAGATAAAGGAGCGGCTTACAACGCAGTTTCAGCATATCCTCGTTGATGAATTTCAGGATACAAATAAGCTCCAGTCTGATATTATTGATGAAATGGCAAGCCATTACAAAAATCTCATGGTTGTTGGCGATGACGCACAGAGCATCTACTCCTTCAGAGGCGCAGAGTTCAGAAATATCCTTGAATTCAAGGAGCGCTATCCTGATGCGCAGGTATTCAAGCTTGAGACAAATTACAGGAGCACACCGCAGATACTGCATCTTGCAAATAAGAGCATCAGCCATAACATCCATCAATTTCCAAAGGAGCTGCACAGCATAAAATCAGGCGGCCCGATCCCTGCAGTTGTGCCGCTGAACAATGCCCGCCAGCAGGCAGAGTTTATTAGCCAGAGAATAATTGAACTCGTTGATGAGGGATATTCTTTAAACGAGATAGCAGTGCTGTATCGCGCCCATTATCATTCAGTAGAGTTGCAGATGGAGTTGACAAAAAGAAACATCCCCTTTGAAATACGCTCAGGACTCAGGTTCTTTGAGCAGGCGCATATAAAGGATGTCCTTGCCCACTTAAAGGTGATACACAACCCCGCAGATGAGCTTTCCTTTAAAAGGATGCTAAAGCTCAATATCGGCATTGGCGCAAAGACCGCTTCCAATATCTGGGAGGAGGCATCTAAGGAGGCAAATCCCATCTCTGTGCTCCTTTCAGACAGGATATACCATCTCCTGCCGCGAGGCGCAAAAGAGGCATGGCCTGAGTTCTACCGCCGCATGGAGAGGCTGTCGCATCCTGATTTACAGGAAAGCCCTGCAGAGATGATCAGGGTCGTTGCAGAGGAGGGTTATCTTAAATATCTTCAGGCAGTTTATACAAACTATTATGACAGGGCAGGCGATATTGAAGAGCTTTCCAATTTTGCAGTCCAGTATGATTCCCTGAATAAGTTTTTAAGCGAGGTCGCCTTGCAGGAGGGCATCAGCGGAGAGGCGATTCTTTCAGACACTATCAGTGAGAAAGCGGCTGTTACACTTACTACAGTGCACCGCGCAAAGGGGCTTGAATGGAAGGCGGTATTTATCATCTGGGCAGCAGAGGGGAATTTTCCGATATCAAAAAGTTATGGAGATGAGGAGGCAACAGAAGAAGAACGCCGCCTCTTCTATGTTGCATCAACAAGGGCAAAGTCAGACCTCTATATCACATATCCCATCCTCACAACAAGATATAATGTTGGGAATGTTATTTTAAAGCCCTCTGAATTTATTCAGGAGCTTCCAAAGGACTGCTATGAAAAATGGCAGATAGCAGTCGGTGAGGAGGATCCTTGTCAATAACATTTATTGAAATAGAAAAAAAGAAGAGCTGGAGGATAGGCATATTCTTTCTTGCCCTTCTCTTTATATATTTTTGCATAATCACGATCCTTTCCCAGTCAATCACCCCGATATTTTCCATATTCTCTTTTAAACCATCAATGGGCTTTATCTTATTTGGCGGCGACCTGCGGACTATCATTACGATAATTATCTTTTCTATTGTCCTATCAGCAGTTCATTTCTGGTTCTCTGCACACGGCGCTGTCCGCTCTGTGATGGGCAATCTTAATGCCGCCTCGCCGGATCCTTCCGATGCTGTGCATAAACAACTGCTTAACATAAATGAAGAGATACATGTTGCATCAGGAAATACAAAAAGGATAGAGTGCATGGTTATCCCGAGCCTTTCAATGAATGCCCTTGCTGTGGCTGATCTTGATGGAAGGGCTGCAATAGGGATTACAGAGGGGCTGCTTTCAAGACTTACAAGGCCGCAGCTTGAGGCAGTGGTGGCGCACGAGGCCTATCATGTCTTTTCAGGGGACTGCATAGAGAGCACAGTTGCCGCAAGCCTATTTGGCATGTATGCCTCTGCAATAGAAAGGTTCCAGAGTTTCTCAGAGGGAAGGGCATTCTTCTCCCCTTCCTTTATACTTGCATGGCTATTGCTCAAGTTTAGCTATATACTCAATATGTTCATCTCAAGGGAGCGTGAATACAGGGCAGACGCAGCGGCAGTGCGCATGACACGAAACCCGCTGGCGCTCGCAGAGGCCCTGCACCTCCTTTCGCGAAACTGGCGTGGCATTGGATTTATTGGCAGCGGACTTGAGATGCTCTGTATTGTTAATACAAAGACGAGCGGGCTGGATGAATCAGAAAAATGGTGGGCCGACATCTTCTCCACGCATCCTCCAATAAGAAACAGGATTGGGATATTATTAAGGATGGCGAGGGTGAGCATCTCAGAGCTTGATGCAAAGGCAGAAAAAAAAGCAAGGATTGCTGATGAGGCAAAGACTGAGGGACCGATGTACTATGCCCTTGACCCGAACCATCAGTGGCAGGGGCCTTTTAACCTTGCAGACCTTGCAGCCCTGCCATGGCTCTCTCCTCTTACATGGATCAGCGCAGGACAGGGTCAGGAGGTAGAGAAGGCGTGGAAAGACCCAATGATAAATACCATTTTTATAGAGCGTCTTAATCAGACCAAGAGCAGCCTCAGCAATCTAACATGCCCAAAATGCCATCAGCCATTAAGCGAGATATATTATAAAAAGACACAGGTTTATGAATGCGACTTTTGCAGGGGAACGCTTGTTGAAAATGCCAAGATAACGCGAATACTGGCAAGAACCGAGTCGCCCTGCACTGAAAGGCTGAAATCTTTGGCAAGGGCAGTGCTCAGGGAAAATCAGATGAAATTTACCATGAGGAGGCTAAAGGGAATTGAAA
>JACPZJ010000179.1 GCA_016195585.1 Nitrospirota bacterium
GATATTGCTGTTGCCTTTAGCATGGATCCAAATACAGTTGTCTCATGCTGTACTGTGGTTTTTGATATTGCAGACAGGCCGTCTGCTATGATACCCCAGTCCATCCTCGGCCCGGTGTATAAAAATCTGATCCTGCCGCTCTACTATGTTAGCAATCTCATCTTGATTGGCTATATGGCCGGCATATATGGCCTCGGAAGGCTTAAGGTAGAAGATAAAAGGAGGTTATTCCTTTCAATCGGGGTTTTTCTTGCTGTCCTGAATGTCATCACCGTCCTTCTCGCAGTAATAGAGGTGGTAGCGCCGAGGCTCCTTAATCTTCCTTATCACCATGATCCTTATGACCTATTAACAGAGATGCCTGATGCCGGGATATTTTTTGCGCTCTTTATACTTGGAATATTTTCAACAGGCTGGGCATTTGGCATAGATATGATTGCAAGGCATGATGAGACAAAAGGGTTCTTATCAGGCTATGTTATGAAGACTTACTGGTTTGGTATTGTCTGCCTTTTAGGATCATTATTGATGATTAGTATTCACTTAACTATA
The DNA here is from genome assembly GCA_016195585.1 of Nitrospirota bacterium. GTDB lineage: Bacteria > Nitrospirota > CAKKRA01 > 9FT-COMBO-42-15 > 9FT-COMBO-42-15 > JACPZJ01. The sequence goes on from JACPZJ010000179.1 coordinate 553, forward strand.
GGATGATAACATGAGCAAATGGTTTAAAACCGGCATATTCCTGATACTTATTATTGCCGTCGCATCGGGCAGTGCAATATACAAAAAATCCCAGAGGTTTGAAAAATGCGATTTTGACGGTGTTCATATCAAACCAATATATCGTGTTGATGCAATATTAAAGAACAATGATGCAAAAAGGTTTGACTCCATATACTGTGCATATATGTGGCTTTCTGAGAATAAAGAACCGATATCACACGTAATGGTGAGGGATGAGGTAACAGGCGAGAAGATAGACGCATCTATTGCATATTATGTTGATAGTGAGATTATTACAAACAATGTAAATAACAACAGGGTTCATGCCTTTTTAAAACTTGAGGACGCAGAGAGGCATGCAAAGAGTTATAGGGGAAGGATTGTTAAGAATCCCTTTGAAAAGATTTTAGGAGGCGGAAATAAAGATGAAAAGAAGTAATATGCGAAAGATATTTGCTATATTTTTAATATCAGGCTTGCTTTGGTTTTCTTTGAGCCAGGAGGGCTGCTATAAGTCATCTGATAATGTAACAACAAAGCTCGGCGGTCCTGCAATGGACTTTACACTTATGGATATTGATAATAAAGAGATAAGGCTTAGTGATTTTAAGGGAAAGGCTGTAATGCTCCGATTCTGGTCAAGCAGGTGCCCTTCCTGCAAGAAGGAGATGCCTGTTGTGGAGCAGGCATATAGAAAACTTAAAGATAAAGGCTTTGTGGTATTAGCAATTAATATTGAAGACCCAAAAGAGGTTGCCGCAGAAACAGCAAAAAAATTGGATCTGACCTTTCCAATCCTGATAGATAAAGGCATGAGTATAACAAAGTTATACAAGGTATTTGCAACACCAACGAGCTTTTTTATAGATAAAAAAGGTGTAATGAAGGAGAAGGTATTAGGCGAACTCAGTGAAGAGACTATTGCAATGTATTTAGAGGGGCTGATTTAAAATTTGCCTTTACTCTTATATTCCCTTGCATACTCTACATACACCCTTGCTGCATCCTTTATCCTTTCAATCTCCTCTTGCTTTAATTGTCTGATTACCTTTCCCGGCACACCGAGTACAAGTGAATTGGGTGGGACATTGAAGCCCTCTGTTACAACAGTTCCTGCGCCAATTACAGAATTTTCTCCAACCACCACGCCGTTTAACAGAATAGAGCCCATACCTATCAAGACATTATCCTTAACAACAGCGCCATGAATAATTGCACCATGGCCAATGGTTACGCCGCTGCCGATTATTGATGGCCTGTCAAAATCCACATGTATAACAGCATTGTCCTGAACACTGGTCTCATTGCCTATTTCAATCTCTGCCATGTCGCCGCGCAGCACAGCTCCGAACCATACGCTTGAATCCCTGCCAATAGTAACAGCGCCAACCACAGAGGCATTCTTTACAATAAAGGCAGAAGGGTCAATTTTTATCTTATTTATCTGCTCCACGGGGATAATCTTATCACACTATATCAGGCAATTCCAACGAAAACTTACCTCTTCAATGTTTTTTGACGATGTATTAAAAGTGTGGTTTAATTTTAACCAATCAAAGACCAGTGGAGGCGAAACTAAGAACTGAATTTATGAAAGATATTTTTGGGTGGAGGGAGATGGATTTTTGTTTTTGGCGCAGATTCAAAAATAGTATATAATTAACATTATGACCTTAGTACTCGGTATTGAGACCTCATGTGATGAGACTGCTGCTGCTGTTGTTGTGGATGGAAAAAAGGTTTTATCCAGTATTGTTTCATCACAGACAGAGATACATAGTAAGTACGGCGGTGTTGTGCCTGAGCTTGCCTGCAGAAGGCATATAGAGACAATAAGCCCCATTGTTTCAGAGGCGGTTGATAAGGCAGGGGTAAAACTTACAGATGTAAATGCAATTGCAGTAACAAGCGGCCCGGGGCTTATTGGCGCACTTATTGTTGGCGTCTCTTTTGCCAAGTCCCTTGCCTATTCTATAAATAGACCATTAGTATCTGTTAATCACCTTGAGGCGCATATCTTTTCAATTGGCCCTGAGCAAGAGGTATCCTTTCCTTTTATCTCCCTTTTAGTCTCTGGCGGCCACACCAATCTTTATCTTGTAAGGGATTACGGTTGCTATGAGATGCTCGGCAGGACTTATGATGATGCTGCAGGCGAGGCCTTTGACAAGGTTGCAAAGCTGCTGAATCTTGGTTATCCTGGCGGCCCGATTATTGACAAATTAGCAAAGGAAGGCAATTCAAAGGCATTTAATTTTCCAAGGGCGCTCCATTTAAAAGAGTCTTTTGACTTTAGCTTTAGCGGGTTAAAGACCGCTGTGATGGAGCATGTAAGGGAGACGAGAATAATGGGGCTTGAGAAAAAGATAAATCAGGCTGATGTGGCTGCGAGCTTCCAGCAGGCGGTGGTTGATGTCCTTGTATCAAAGACCATAGCCTCTGCAAAAAGCAAGGGGGTTAGGGATATTGTTGTTGCCGGAGGTGTTGCAGCAAACGAGCAGTTGCGAAGGGAATTGAAAGAGACTGCCATAAAAGAGGGATTGCAGCTTCGTATTCCGTCATTACAATATTGCACAGATAATGCAGCAATGGTTGCAGGCATTGGTTATCATAAGCTGATAAAGGGCAAGATAGCAGATTTGGATCTAAATCCACAGGCTGATTTATCTCTAGTCAATTGGGAGGGAATATAAGGCTTCTATGCTGCTGCACTACTGCTCTTCTGCACTTTTAAGAGCCGGTATCAACTGTGAATTGAAAGCTCCTTTTATATCCGCCAATAAACTCAACCTCTATCTCCCACTGGGCAGTGATGGTTAAGACACCCTCTCCACTCCTTTTAATAATGATGTCTTCTTTTTCAAGAGGCAGATCAAGTTTCTTTGCCTCTTTATACAGGTCATTTAAGATTTGTTCCTCTTTAATTATTTGTGCCATCTTTGTCTTTGCCTGTGCAATGTCCCTGAAGCTGTAA
>JACPZJ010000180.1 GCA_016195585.1 Nitrospirota bacterium
AAATTCCAACAACCCGTATATTAGACGGAATATTAAATAGACCCCTGATCTTTTCCTCATCAAACACACCTACAAACACAGTACCGAGCCCAAGGCTATGGGCTGAAAGCATTAGATTCTGTGACGCAATTCCAATATCTGTCATATAATAGTTCTGGTTCCAAAGTATGCCTGACTGCGAGGGGTCAGCGCAGGCAACAATTGCAACAGGCGCTTCTGCAATGCCTTTGCGCGATGGGTTTGATTTATAGCCGAGCGGCGCAAAAAAGGATTCAACATAGGACAGCTCGCTGAGTTTTTCTCTGATCTTTTTATCCTTGACTACTACAAACCTCCAGCACTGGAGATTTGCCCATGAAGGGGACTGCTGAACTGCTTCAAGGATTTTCTTGAGTTTTGCCTCTTCCACTGGTTTGTCAGCGAATCTTCTTACACTTCTCCTCGTCTTAATAGCCTCTAAGATTTCCATAAGCGCCTCCTGTTTTCTTTTCTTATTCCTCGTTCTAATAATAAATATTGACACACAATACCACCTTACAGTATACTTTGTCAAGTAGTTACATTTTAGTTATACAGTTTCAAAAAGTATACTATTGGAGGTTTATATGAAGCATGGATGCTGTCCTGTTGAAAAGGCAATAAAGATTATCGGCGGCAAGTGGACTATATTGATATTGAGAGACCTTTTTACCGGCATAAAAAGGTTTGGCGAGTTAAGGAAGTCTCTCATTGGCGTCAGTCCAAAGACCCTTTCTGGCAGGCTGAGATATCTGGAAAAAGAGGGTATAGTTGCAAGAAAGATATATCCAGAGGTGCCGCCAAAGGTTGAATATGCCCTGACCAAAAGGGGAAAGAGCCTCGGCGTAATTATTGAGAGCATGAGAGTATGGGGAGAAAAGAACCATAAGAAATAGTGAGGTAATGTCAATTATTTTGTGTCAGAGGGAATAGTGCCCGATATTTATTAAATTGCAAAAAAAGGCATGAAGTGTTATAAATATTATCAATGAGCCCTTCAATTTTCAGAGAAAAAGGGTATAGATTCTACTTTCTTTCAAATGAGGAAGATCTAATCCATATCCATGTAACATGCGAGGATGGGGAGGCTAAATTTTGGTTAGAGCCCATAATCTCATTGGCTGTGTCTTATAGGTTGAATCCAAGAAAGTTGAATGAAATTCAAAAAATTGTCGAGGAGCACAAAAATGAAATCATTAAAGCATGGCAAAGGCACTTTAGTAAGCGTTGAAAATATAACGCCTTTTGGCATTTGGATTTTTGTAAAAGAAAAGGAATATTTTCTTAGCTATAAGGATTATCCATATTTTAAAGACCAGACATTGAGTTCCATACAAAATGTTCAATTACTTCATGGCTTTCATTTATATTGGCCTGAGTTGGATGTTGACCTGGAAATTGACAATCTTGAAAATCCAGAAAAATACCCCCTGAAATTTGAATCAAAGAAGCAACTAACAAGTTATTCAACGAGACGGCGAACAGCCGCTCGTTGATTCAGTCGTTATAAAACTCATAACATGCCATGAAAAAATAAGCAATAATGAAAAAGAAGACAAGAAGGGGGTCGTGCCCTGAAGTATAAGTTTTTAGGCGCTGAGGACATTTTACATATAAATCTGTTGCCTATCCCTATCCATAAACCACTTCCCCATCTTCAGCATAATCCACAATCATGGAATCTCGTCTCTCCCATTCTTCCGGGGTCATAGCAATAGCTTCTATTGGTTCAAAGACCTCATAAATAGCATCGGAAAGTATATCAATTCTTTCCCAATAGTTTTTTCCAGAAAAGTCTTCTGATATAACAATAATATCAATGTCGCTTCCTTCTCTGTAAGTCCCAGTGGCATAGGAACCAAAAAGTATTAGTTTGGCAATCTTTATGCCTTTAGACTCAACAGCTTTCCTAAAACGAGATATAACCTCTAAAGCTGCGCTTTTATCCATGCTAATGCCTCCTTACTCTTTGAAAGTATATCCTTCACAACAGACTGTGTAAAGTCCCTCTGCAACTTGTCTATATCTTCAGGATATCTTGTAACAATGTTAACCTCATTAAGTTTTATGAGAAATTTTCCCATAGCCTCTGCTGGTTTAATACCAATTTTATTCAATAAATAAACAAGATTGTGAACCTTTGGAGGCGCTTCGTTTAGCCTTGCCTGATAAAGGCCTTTCAAGGCCTTTTCTATGGATAAATGACACATAAAGACTGCATAGAAGTACCTGCCACCATTAAACATGAACTCCGCTGTGTCAATATCATAATCAGCCTGTCTTATCCATTCCTGTGGCCTTTTATCCATAATATTCTATTCAAAGATAACATCATCCCTGTGCTTTGTAAAGTATATTTTCTAAGTGACGAAAGAGGGTTGTGTCTTGAAGTATAAGTTTTTGGGCGCTGAGGACATGTTAAATATAAATCTATTGCCTATCCATAAACCACTTCCCCATCCTCAGCATAATCCACAATCATGGAATCTCGTTGGCATTTTGGTATTACATAGAGAATATCTTTAAACCTCTTTATCCCATCACCCCCCTGTGCTCCTTTAACATGCATTTGTTCATGATTACATCAAGGCCTGCCTGCCTTGCCTTCTCTGCTGCGGCTTCATTGATAATCCCTTCCTGCATCCAGATGACCTTTGCCTTTATCTTAATTGCCTCTTCAACAATCGGCGGGATGTCCTCCGGCCTTCTGAATATATCTACCACATCAATCGGGTGAGGTATAGCAGAGAGATTGGGATAGCATTTCTCACCCAGTATCTCATCACCCCTTGGATTAACAGGGATTATTTTGTATCCATGAGATTGGAGATATTTTGCTACTACATAGCTCGGTCTGTCCTCCTTAGGTGATAGACCCACTACTGCAATGTTCTTGTAATTCAGTATCTCTTTAATCTTCTCATCCATATTTTGCCTCCATTTAAAGTGTCCTTTTAAAGACGATTATTGCCAGTGTCATCATGATTATTGCAAAGATGGTAAGAAAGGCGATCTCACCTGATATAACGTTGAGGTTTGCATTCTTAAATAGTATGGACTTCAACGCACTTACAGAGTATGCCTCAGGGTTGATCTTTGCGAATGCCTTAAGCCATTCAGGAAAGCTCTCTACCGGATATACTGCGCCGCTTGGGAAGAAGAGTATGACATTAAGAAATCCACTTAGTATTCCAACGATCCTCGGATGATTTACACGACCGAGGATAACAAACATCATGCTAAGAAGTCCAAGTGTTGTGAGTGTTATTATAACGAATAAAGATGCGCACTGCTCTATCCCCTTTGAAATTGGGATGCCTGTTATCCACATGCTCACAGCAAATACTACTCCAGCGATAATGGTTGTCAGGAAGAGCCCGCTTATTACGAGCCCTGAGACTATGTGGGATTTTGAAAGGGGTGTAAGGAGATAGCTTTCATCTACCCCGAGGAATCTATCCATAACGAGATTGAATGCCCCGGTTGTCATCGTCCCGAGGAAGATGGCCATTATCACAACACCGGGCACAAGGGACTGGTAATAATCAACCTTCCTGTAAAGGTCTATGCCTCTTAGATATATCGCATCCTGCCTCTCTCTTATCCCTACATATTCCTGTCTCACAAATCTTAAGGCGCCATCAATAGTGTTTCTTACAGCCTCGGCAGAAACGCCGTCTGTATTGTCAACAAAGAGGCCGATCTCTGCCTGCCTCTTTAAGGCGACACTTTTGCTGAAGTCAGGTGGTATTATAAGGGCGGCTTTGTACATGCCTTTTTTTACCCCGTCTAATGCCGCACCCTGATCCTTTATATAAAACACAGAGATGACCTTGGGCCCTGCCTCTATGGCCATCAGGTTTTCTATGGCCTGCCTTGAATACGGGCCTGTATCCTGATTAACAACAACAATAGGAAGCCCGGTTATCTTTCCCTGAAAGGAATTGCCGAGGATTATAAGATATAAAATGGGCATTACAAGGCTCATCGCGAGGACAACAGGGTTTCTCTGAAATTTTTTTAAGTCCCTTACAATTACAGCAAACAGCCTTATAAACATATACCCTCTCATCTCCCCCATTTCTGAGGGACTCCTGCGCCGATAAGGAAACTCACCTTCTTTGTCTCTTCCTCCCTTATGGATTTTCCTGTATAATGAATAAATACATCCTCAAGGGATTGTTCATGTATGGTTGCAGAAATAACATTGCCGCCTGATTTCCTTACGCTGTCTATTAAAGCAGGCAGATTATGCGCACCGCTGTCAACATAGACCCTGATATTACTTTCTTCTGTCTTGACATTATGCACAAAGGACAATCGTTTTATCGCCTCCAAAATTTTTGGTGATAAACCTGAGACAGTCAGCGAAATGATATCATTTCCCTGAATCTGGGATTTGAGTTCAGCAGGGCTGCCCATTGCTATTATCTTCCCTGAATCAACAATGGCGACCCTGTCGCAGAGCGTCTCTGCCTCCTCCATGTAATGGGTTGTAAGGAATATAGTCGTATCCCCTTCTCTTAATCCCCTGAGAAAATCCCAGATGCCGTGCCTGCTTTGCGGGTCAAGGCCTATTGTAGGTTCATCTAAAAAAAGTATCCTCGGCCTGTGGACAAGGACCCTTGCAAGCTCAAGCCTCCTCCTCATCCCGCCTGAATATGTTGCAACAAGGTCATTTGCCCTGTTTGTAATGCCCACCATCTCAAGGAGATACGCAATCCTCTCCTTTCTCTCCTTGGAAGGTATGCCGTAGAATCTGCCATAG
>JACPZJ010000181.1 GCA_016195585.1 Nitrospirota bacterium
ATCTCCCTTGCCCATGCCTTTAAAAGATTAGTAAGCTGTTCTGCCCCAATATCAGGATTTAATCTTTTTGCAAGATATGGGTCATTTGTTGTAATGCCCCACGGGCACTTTCCAGTATAACACTTCTGGCAGACTGTGCAGCCAACTGCAATCATTGCAGGCGTGCCAATATAAACTGCATCTGCGCCAAGAGCAATTGCCTTTATAATATCAGAGCTGTTTCTGAATCCTCCTGCAGCTATGATGGACGCCTGATTTCTTATGCCTTCATCGCGCAGCCTTTGGTCAACTGCTGCAAGCGCAAGCTCTATTGGTATGCCAACATTATCCCTTATCATTGTCGGAGCTGCGCCTGTTCCGCCGCGCACTCCGTCAATTGCAACAATATCTGCGCCTGCGCGAACAATACCGCTTGCAATGGCTGCTGCATTATGAACAGCAGAAATCTTAACTGAAACAGGTTTTGTATAATCAGTTGCCTCTTTTAAGGCATAGATGAGCTGTCTTAAATCCTCAATGGAATAAATATCATGGTGCGGCGCAGGTGAAAGCGCGTCTGTGCCTATTGGTATCATCCTTGTCAATGACACCTCTTTGCCAACCTTCTCACCGGGCAGATGCCCGCCAATGCCTGGCTTTGCGCCCTGACCGATCTTTATCTCAATAGCAACGCCTGCGTCAAGGTATGTCTTATCAACGCCGAATCTTCCAGATGCAACCTGAACAATGGTATTCTTTCCGTATTTAAAGAGCGTCCTGTGCAGGCCGCCCTCGCCAGTATTGTAATATGTGCCTGATGCCTCTGCTGCCCTTGCCAATGCCTCGCAGAAATTCAGATTAACAGCGCCATAAGACATTGCAGAAAAGAGTATAGGGATATCGCAGACAAGCTGAGGCGCAAGCTCTGTTTTCAAGCTTATCTTTCCTGCCTTTTCCTCAAACTCAAGCGTATCTGGTTTTCTTCCAAGGAATGTGCGGAGCTCCATTGGCTCCCTTAACGGGTCTATTGAAGGGTTTGTAACCTGACAAGCATCAAGCAGGATATGGTCCCAATAAATGGGGTAATTCTTGTCGCACCCAATGCCGGTTAAAAGCACGCCGCCTGTTGCAGCCTGCTTGTATATATTCTTTATATCAGCAGCCTGCCAGTTTGCATGCTCCCTGAACTGGCTCGTATTGCGCCTGATAGTAATACAGCCTGTGGGACACATTGCCTCGCAGCGGTGGCATCCTGTGCAAAGGGAAAAATCGCTTACAACAATATTATCTGCTTCTTTATATATATTTGTGCCATAAGGGCACTGCCTTACGCAGACCTGGCACTGAATGCAGCGCTCCTGTTCGCGGTCAACTATAAAATCACAATAATTATTTGTCTTTAAATCCCCGACTGCCATAAAAAATCCTTTTTGTTTTGATATAGGACTGATTATTTTATGCAAATATCTTACACTTGTCAACAACTTTTTGTTTGTTTTAAATGGGTTATCAACCTGTTCCATGTTTACAAGCCAATTTTACCCTTTGGCATGTAGCTCTTGACAATAGAGAAAAAGAATGAGAGGATTATTCAAGGCATTCAAGACATCTGAGCCTGCCAACTGCACAAAATGCCATAAGAAGTAATGTGATTGAGAACTGTATATATGTCTAAACCAAAACAATCATTTCTGTTAGTCTGTTTATTAATTTCTATTCTCCTGATAAGCGGTAATAGCGCCTCTGAGTCAAATGAGAAGGATAATGCTTATACTGCCTCAATAATGCACAACGGGCTGAAGAGGGTTTACCTCATTCATGTTCCGCCTGATAATAAAAATAAACAGATGCCCCTTGTAATTGCGCTTCACGGAGGCGGCGGCACAGGCAGCCGTATGGAAAAGCTCACGCAGGGAGGTTTTAATGCGCTATCAGACAGAGAAGGCTTTATTGTTGTATATCCAGATGGCCTTGAGAAGCACTGGAATGACGGAAGAAGTGTAAAGGAGGCAGGATGGCGTGCGCATAAGGAGAATGCAGATGATGTTGGCTTTATAACAGTTCTGATTGAGCATCTTGTAAAGGAGCAGAATGTAGATTCTAAAAAGGTTTACATTACTGGCGTATCAAACGGCGCCTTAATGTCAAGCCGCCTTGCATGCGAGAAGACCGAAAAGATTACAGCAATTGCCCTTGTTGCAGGGACAATTGCAGAAAATTTTGCACCGCGCTGTTCTCCTTCAAGACCAATCCCAATATTAATGATGCATGGAACAGAAGACTCTTTTATACTATGGGAGGGCGGAGAGATAGCAGAAAAACTTCCAAGGGGAAGGAAATTTGGCAGGACACTATCTGTGCCTGAAACAGTTAAGTTTTGGGTTGCCAATAATGAATGCTCATCACCGCCAATAATCACACAGGAGACTGACAAAGACCCGAAGGACAACACAAGGGTGCGAAAAGAGGCATATAGCGATTGCAAAGATGGAGCAGAGGTGATACTTTATGCCATTGAAAACGGCGGCCATACATGGCCGAGCGGTCATAAGTATCTGCCAGAGAGAATCGTTGGCAGGACGAGCAAGGATATAGATGCAAATGAAGTTATCTGGGATTTCTTTAAGAGACATTGAAGGATGCCTACTTTACGAGGACATATTAAGCAGAGCGTTAAAAGGACTGGCAAGGAGTTCAGGGAGCTGAATGAGTGGATGGACGGCAGTGACATTGGCTACAGGGACAGGATAGAAAGGCACAAGATTTCAAACATCCAGAAATTCACACCTGTTGTTGAGCAACTCTTTGGAAAAGATGCTGTTAATGAATATCTCCATCATTTAAAAGACGATTATGAGGGGCATATAGTAATGAAAATCATCATGCGCCTGAAAGGTTGGAGAATATCAGATATAAAATTATAATCTGCTATAAACCGTCAGCCTTATGGCACATGCCACACTTATTTGTATATGGTATCGGCATTGCCTTTCCGGGCTCAACGCCCCGGCAGCATCATCTTGTAATCCTTATTTATTGGCTGTTCGTTATTTGTAACGCCGAGGGGTCTGCTGTGGCACTGACCGCAGATTATGCTTGACCGCCCGCCGCGGATTTTAACAAAAAACCCACCCAAACTCCGATTTAGAAAAGGTGTCATTGCGAGCGAAGCGAAGCAATCTCGCCTCTTGTAATGAGATTGCCACGCACCCTTCCCTGCCTGTCGCCTGCCTGTCGGCACCTGCCTGCGGTAGGCAGGGACAGGTCAGACAGGGGGTGCTCGCAATGACAAAGAGTACAAGGCTTTAAAAAGGCTAAATCGGAATTTGTGACTCAATAATTGCTTGACAGATGGGTTGGATTATATTATAATAACGAAACTCGTTATCGGAGTTAGATAATGATAAGAGACTTCTTTCTTGGTTTTATAAAGATTCACATATTGCACCATGCCTCAAAAGAGCCCATCTACGGCCTCTGGTTTATTGAGGAGCTCAGAAGGCATGGATACAGGATCAGCCCCGGGACGCTATATCCCATACTCCACAGGCTTGAGGAAGAAGGCCTCTTAAAATCCTATTCGGAAAATGTGGAAGGAAAGATAAGGAAATATTATAAAATGACCCCAAATGGGCTTCGCATATTCTCAAGGGTTAAGGAAAAGATGAACGAGCTTATTAAAGAGGTGATGGAATGATTGAGATACAAATGATACTCACTGTTATTGCGGCATTTCTTGCAGCAGGCCTTACCCTGATGACAGGATTTGGCCTCGGCACGATACTTTTGCCGGTCTTTTTATTATTTTATGATGTAAAGGTCGCTATCCTGATTGTTGCAGTAGTGCACCTTTCAAATAACCTGCTGAGGCTCTCGCTCTTTAAAGAGAATCTCAATTTAGAGATATTAAAGAGATTCGGCATGCTGACGCTGGTCGGCGCATTTATCGGCGCCTATCTTCAGGGGAGCATAAGCTCTGCTGCAGTAAAGGTCATCCTCGGCATTGCCCTTATATTTCTCGGGCTGAAAGAGGTTCTGCCTTTTGCTGAACAAATGCGCCTTCCGAAAAAGATAGACTTTATTGGCGGATTTCTATCAGGACTTCTTGGAGGATTTGTCGGCAATCAGGGCGCAATACGCAGCGCCTATCTTTTAAATTACAACATCCCAAAGGAGACCTTTATTGTTACAGCGGCAGTGATTGCATCTATCGTTGACATTACGAGGATACCTATTTATGTATTCTACAACAGGGAGATTCTCGCTAACAATATCATGCTGATTCTGATAACAACCGCCTCTGCCTTTACCGGCACCATTATCGGCAAAAGGGTTGTAAGCAAATTCTCGCATAAGGCATTTAAGCTCTATGTGGCAGGGGCGATTGTTGTAATCGGAGCGCTCTTGGCTTTAAGGATAATATAAAGAAAAGAGGAGGCATCCTTAATGGAAGGAAAAAAGATCGCTGGAAAGACAAAACATGCAGAGATTGACATAGACAGCCTTGCTGCGATACAGCCCTGCATGTCCCGGGTGATGAGGCAATACACAGAGCGCTACAGCATAATGTATCATGCCTGCAAGGCAGGAAACTGGGATCTGGGGCTGTATCAGCTTAAGGAGATAAGGGAGATTACAGAGGTCGGCAAAAAGACAAGACCAAAGTGGACAGGGGAGCTTGATGACTTTGACAGGAAATTCCTTATGCCGATAGAGAATGCAATGAAGGCAAAGGACTGGGAGGTCTTTGAAAGGGTATTCAATATAAGCACACAGGCCTGCAATGATGTTCACAAAAGGATAGGATATGCTTATATAAAATATAAGCTCCCTGAGAATCCGCCTGACTGGCTGGATCTGACGCCTAACCTGTGAAGAGCGTTAGGGCTATTGATTTCAGATATAATTCAAATAAATCTTATATCTGCAGTAGCGTTCTTTATGACAAAGACCCGCTCAGTGTTGCTCCCAGCATCAGTTGGAAAGGCAAAAAAACCGTTCCTTTCAGGGGAATATCCTGAGGTGTATCCAATAAAGGTTTCGCCATCTTTAAAGTGGATCCTTATTCTCTTGCCAACCCCCGTTCTTTCTGTATCCGTCCGTTCTTTATAGTTTCTATTACCCTCAAAGCTCTTAACAAAAAATACCCCTTTGAGCTTCAGCAGGTTAATTTCTGTGGCAGCGCCATTATCCTTATCTCGCACATGGAATAAATTCTTATTGGGAAAGAAATTTTCGGTAAAACCCCTCATTATTTTACCATCAAGAAAGTGCAGAACAATTCTATTTTGCATAGCAATTCCTCCTTTCTAATTTGAAATTATACTATATTACTTATAAATAAGTCCAGTTTTTAAGTTTATTAGGTAGTCTGCCAGTGGGAATAGATGAAAATAATTTTTTTGGTGTCCCCAGCGGGATTTGAACCCGCGTTGCCGCCGTGAAAGGGCGATGTCCTGGGCCGGGCTAGACGATGGGGACTTTTGGTGAGCCGCCTGGGAGTCGAACCCAGCACACCCGCCTTAAAAGGGCGGTGCTCTACCAACTGAGCTAGCGGCTCATAAAAAAGAGCTGTTATTTATAACAGAGTTGTTAAATTATGTCAAGAACGGACATTACTTGGAAGCCCCGGCCTTTGACCGGGAGGCCTCAAGACTCCTTTTAAAGGGATTGTTTATTATAATTGTTTCTGACCGCTTTTGTCCAGTGGAAATCATATCCGCCTTAACACCTGCTAATTCAGAGAGCCTCCTAAGATATTGTTTCGCCTTTTCAGGGAACAACCCATAATCTGTTATGCCTGATGTATCCTCGTTCCATCCCTCCATTACCTCATAAACAGGCTCGCACGCTTCAAGTATATTAAGCTCTGACGGCATTTCCGCAAAGAGCCTGCCTTTGTATTTGTATGCTGTGCAGATATTTATTTCTTTAAGCGCATCAAGGACATCCAGCTTTGTAATTGCAATCCCTGACAGGCCGTTTATCCTCACTGCATATTTTACAACAACTGCGTCAAACCAGCCGCATCTCCTCGGCCTACCGGTAGTGGCTCCGTACTCCTTGCCGCGTTCCCTTATGGAATCCCCTGTCTTGTCTTTCAGCTCTGCAGGAAATGGGCCGCCTCCTACCCTTGTTGTATATGCCTTTACAATTCCTACTACCTCATCTATCTTTGTGGGGCCGATGCCTGCGCCTGTGCATGCGCCTCCTGCAGTTGCATTTGATGAGGTAACATAGGGGTATGTTCCATGGTCTACATCAAGCAATGTCCCCTGCGCGCCTTCAAAGAGTATGTTCTTGCCTTCATCCGCCGCCCTGTTTATAATAAGCGATGTATCTGTAATATAGTCCTTTAATATCCGGGCATAGTCCATGTATTTGTCATAGATATCTTTAAAGCCA
>JACPZJ010000172.1 GCA_016195585.1 Nitrospirota bacterium
AGACCTGAAGATGTTAAAGATGCAAGGGCAAAATTTAGGGTTTGGATTGATAAGCGGGAGAGGGAAGGGTGAGGGGGTGAAAAAATGAGCAACCACGGCAAAAAATCAGAATCCATCAAACAATTGCAAACACTACGAAACATCGGCCCTAAAATGGCAGAGAAGCTTTATGCCCTTGGAATTAAAACACCTGAACAAATGAAAAAGGCAAATCCAGAAAAACTTTTTGAACGACTTTATACCATCTACCCCAAAGTAGACCTTTGTGAGTTATATGTCTTTAGAGGTGCTGTTTTAGACATCCCGTGGTGGGAATGTAAAAACCTCGGCAGGAAATATAAACTAAAGTCTTGAATGCTTACTAATGAACTATACCGATGTTCTTAAAAAACTCAAATCCCTCTCCAATTCAAGGGCAGTTGCAGGCATGGCAAGGTTTGGGATTAATCCAGATAATACCTATGGGGTCTCCATTCCCAATCTGAGAAGAATGGCTAAAGAAATTGGAAAAGAGCATACACTTGCTCAGCAGCTCTGGTCATCCGGCATCCATGAGGCAAAGATACTCGCAGGTATGATAGATGTTCCAGAGATTGTTACAGAGAGACAGATGGAGCAATGGGTCAGAGGGTTTGACTCATGGGATGTGTGCGATCAGGTGTGTATGAATCTTTTTGAAGACTCTCCCTTTGCCTACAAAAAAGCGGTTGCATGGAGCAAAAGAAAGGAAGAATTTATAAAAAGGGCAGGATTTGTCATGATGGCGCGCCTCGCTGTTAGCGACAAGAAGGCGGATGATAAACAATTTGAAAAATTCCTGCCTGTTATAAAAAGAGGGGCTGTTGATAACAGGAACTTTGTCAAAAAGGCAGTCAACTGGGCATTGAGGCAGATTGGGAAACGAAATCTCAGATTGAATAAAAAGGCAATAGAAATAGCAAAAGAAATTCAGAAGATAGATTCAAAACCTGCCAAGTGGATAGCTGCTGATGCACTGAGAGAATTAACGAGCAAGGCTGTTCAGAAAAAGATTAAAAGGTAAAACTTTCCATACACAATAATTATTCTTAACCTTCAATGCCCCTAAAAGTACCGGACTTTTCCTAAAAAAAGCTGACTTTTTCCTTGACAGGCATCTTTAATTTGATTATATTAACTACGAAGGTAGATAACAATGAAAACGATAATCTTAGAGCTTATGGAGCTCGGTCTTTCAGAATATGAGGCAAAGGCATATATTTCGCTTCTCAGGGAGATCCCTGCCACTGCATATCAAATTGGAAAGTCATCGGGCATTCCTACATCAAAGGTCTATGAGGTCTTAAAAAGGCTAATTGAAAAAGGCATTATCTCTGTTATTGAAAGGGAAAAGACGAAGCATTATGCGCCAATTGAGCCTGATGAATTTTTAAGCAAGCATAAAAATAAAACCGAAATGATTGTTGATTCCCTGAAAGAGGGGCTTTCAAATATCAAAGGCAAGAAAGAGCTTTCATATATATGGAATATTACGGAATACGACTATCTCATGGATAAGGTCAGGCGCATGATTGATGGCGCTGCAAAGACCGTTCTTATTTCAATCTGGAAAGAAGAATTCTCTCTTATTGATGACAGGATTAGAGAGGCTCTGAGAAGAAAGGTTAAAATTGCTGTTGTCCATTTTGGCCATTCTGATTCAAGGCTCGGACAAATCTACCAGCATCCAATTGAGGATACTATTTATCAGGAAAAGGGCGGAAGGGGTCTTGTAGTTGTTGTTGATTCAAAAGAGGTGTTGATGGGGACTATCTTTAAGGAAAATAAGGTTGAAGGCGCATGGAGCATGAACATGGGTTTTGTAACCCTTGCAGAGGATTATATAAAGCATGACATTTATATAATGAAGATAGTAGAACGATTTGACAAAACACTGATAAAGAGGTTCGGCGAAAGATATGCAAAATTAAGGGATATATTTAAAGATGAGGAGATGGCATGAAAATCTATATTAACGGAGAATATTATGACAAAGCAGACGCACAAATATCGGTCTTTGACCACGGACTTCTTTATGGAGATGGCGTTTTTGAAGGCATAAGGATTTATAATGGAAGGGTCTTTAAGCTCAAGGAGCATATTGAAAGGTTATATCAGAGCGCAAAGGCAATTCTACTTGAAATACCCGTGTCAAATGGCGGGATGGAGGAGGCTGTAATAGGTGCAGTAAAAATAAATAAAAAAGAGAATGGATACATCCGCCTTATGGTAACGAGGGGTGAAGGGCTTCTTGGCATAGACCCGACTACATGCAGGAGGCCGACAATAATAATCATTGTTTCCGATATACAGGCATATCCAGAGAAATATTATAAAAATGGCATAGGAATAATCACGGCCTCGTCAAGGCGCATACCGTCAGACTGCCTTGACCCTCGCATAAAATCCTTAAACTATCTCAATAACATCATGGCAAAGATTGAGGCAAGGCAGGCTAACTGCCTTGAGGCTGTTATGCTTAACAAGGAAGGATTTGTAACAGAATGCACAGGGGACAATATCTTTATAGTAAAAAATGATGAGCTCCTTACGCCTGCGTCTTATCAGGGCGCCCTTGACGGCATAACCATGAGCACGGTGATTGATATGGCAAACTCATTAAAAATAAAAACCCTTAAAACATCCCTTACCCGTTATGACATCTACAATTCAGATGAATGCTTTTTAACAGGCACAGGCGCCGAGATTATCCCTGTTATAAAAATAGACGGCAGGGTGATTGGCAATGGAAGGACAGGGGCAATTACAAGAAGGCTCATAAAGGGCTTCAAGGAATTGGTTATGGAATTTTAACAAATTTCCTTTACAAGCCTGCCAATCGTGGCAATAGCCTCCTTTATTCTTTTATTCCATATATCAACATCCAAATTCTTTTGTTTGTATCGGCAGATAATGCTTGACAAGCATTATCTGCTTTGGTATAATTCAGCATATTCTGATTATGCTGATAAATCTGAAATAGTTATATTTAAGTGGAGGTGTTTTAATGGCAAAGAAAATTAAGGATGTTAGTTGCTGCAAAGGGGCAGATAAAGATTTAAGCTGCTGCAGGGTTGAATCAGTAATAAGCATAGACGAGAGAGGACAGATCGTGCTTCCGAAAGAGGTAAGGGATAAGGCAAATATCAGGGCGGGCGACAAGCTAACGGTTGTAAGCTGGAAGAAGGCCGGAAAAGTATGCTGCATCTCCTTGATTAAGGCAGAGGACCTTGCAGAAATGGTCAGGGGCCTGCTTGGGCCTGTAATGGGTGATATTTTTCAAAAATAAAAAGGAGGTATTCATTATAAGAGAACTACAGCTTAAAAAAATGGTAAGGAATAGCTATGCCAAAATAGTCATGAGAAAAGGTTCTTGCTGTGGCAATACTGCTGTAGCTAACGATATCAGCAAGAGTGTAGGTTATTCTGAAAATGAGCTTAATATAATCCCTGAAGGCGCTAATCTTGGCCTTGGATGCGGGAATCCTGTTGCGCTCGCCTCTTTAAAAGAAGGTGAGACTGTGCTTGACCTTGGCTCTGGCGCTGGAGTAGATTGTTTTCTTGCTGCAGAAAGGATTGGTAAGAATGGTAAAGTTATCGGTGTTGATATGACGCCTGAGATGATAGAAAAGGCAAGGGAAAATGCTGAGAAAGGCAGCTATAAGAATGTAGAGTTCAGGCTTGGCGAGATTGAAAATCTACCTGCTGCAGATAATTCTGTTGATGTGATTATCTCAAACTGTGTCATAAATCTTGTGCCTGACAAAAGAAGGGCTTTTCAGGAAGCATATAGGGCGCTAAAGCCGGGCGGCAGGCTGATGATATCTGATATAGTTTTATTAAAGAAGCTTCCTGATGCCATAAAGGCCTCTGTTGAGGCATACATTGGCTGTGTTTCTGGCGCAATATTGAAAAACGAATACTTGGAGGCTATAAAAGCCGCAGGGTTTCAGGATATTAGAATAATTAATGAGACTGTTTTCCCTATTGAATTTCTGAATAATGATCCTATAGCAAAATCAATTATTGAGGATATTAAAATATCATCAGAAGAAGCAAAAGAGACGGCAAGCTCGGTGGTGAGCATAAAGGTTTGTGGAGTCAAGCGAGGTGTGTAATGGCTGAAACATTTTCAGAACTAAATGAGAAGCACATAAACTTTATCAAGGCGCAGAAAATCTTTTTTGTAGCCACTGCGCCCAGCAATCTAAAAGACGAATTTGTAAACCTGTCTCCAAAGGGATATGATGTATTAGAGATTTTGGATAATAAAACCGTTGTGTATGCTGACTATCCCGGAAGCGGGAATGAGACAGCCACCCATCTTCAACAGAATGGAAGGCTGACCATAATGTTTGCAAGTTTTGACAAAACCCCGATGATTCTTCGTCTTTATGGCCATGGAGAAGCCGCCTGATAATCCTCTGCATTGAAAAGGTAAAGACAAGCTGCGGCTATGGCGTCCCTTGCTATCAGTATCTCGGCAATAGGGAAGACCTGATTGAATGGTGTAAAAGCGCGAGCATTACGGGAAAGATTAAAAAGTATATGGGGTTTTTATGGAAGGAAGCATGAGCAATATTAAATTGTAATCTGCAGAACCACTTTACATAGTCTTGCCAGCTCCCTTAGACTTAAACATTTTAGACCACAAAATATTGTATTCACATGTCTTGTTTGTGTTATAATCGCCCCATGCGTTTTATTGCTGACCTTCACATTCACTCAAGATACTCAAGGGCAACAAGCAGCGATATGTCCCCTGAAAACATCTGGAAATGGGCCCAGCTCAAGGGGATTACGGTAATCGGCACAGGTGATTTTACACATCCAAAATGGTTTAAGGAGCTGCATGAAAAGCTTGAGCCTGCGGGCAACGGCCTATTCGCTCTGAAAAAAGAATTTAAAACAGAGGACATCCCTGATTCCTGCAAGGCCGATATCTTTTTTCTCCTCACTGCTGAGATAAGTTGCATCTATGGTAAAAATGGAAAGACCCGAAAGATACATTCCATTATATTTGCCCCTGACCTTTCAGCCGCAGCAAGGCTGAATCTTGTCCTATCAAAGATTGGAAATCTAAATGCCGATGGCAGGCCCATCCTTGGCCTTGATGCAAAGGAGCTTTTAAAGATTGTAATGGAAGCCTCTCCTGATGCCATGCTTGTTCCTGCCCATGCATGGACGCCACATTTCTCAGTCTTTGGTTCAGAATCAGGCTTTGACTCGCTTACCGAATGTTTTGAGGAATTGACACCACACATATATGCCATAGAGACCGGTCTCTCCTCCAACCCTTCAATGAACTGGAGGCTCTCTGACCTTGACAGGATAACCTTTATATCCAATTCTGATGCCCATTCACCAGCAAAGACAGGCCGCGAGGCAAATATCTTTGATACTGACATATCTTACAAGGCGATGATGGATGCAATCAAAACAAAAAAAGGATTTTCAGGAACCATAGAGTTTTTTCCTGAAGAGGGTAAATACCATTATGATGGGCACAGGCTGTGCAGTGTAAGCCTCTCCCCAAGGGAGACAATAAGGCATAATTTTCTCTGCCCTGTATGCAGCAGGAGGGTAACCGTAGGTGTGATGCACAGGGTGGAAAAGCTTGCCGACAGAGAGGATGGATTTAAGCCAAAAGGCGCGCCAGATTACTTTTCCATCATCCCCTTGCCAGAAATTATCGCCGAGGCATTAAAAAAAGGCGTTAACACCAAAGGCGTGAAGGGTGAATATCTAAGTCTCATAAGCAAGCTCGGCAGTGAATTTAAGATACTCATGGAAACATCGCTTTCTGATATTGAAATGGCTGGCTCTCCGCTTCTTTCCGAGGCAATCTCACGGATGCGGGAAGGCAAGGTGCACATTGCGCCGGGCTATGACGGCGAGTATGGAAAGATAAGGATCTTTGAAGAGGTGGAGAGGGAAGAAATCAAAGGCCAGATAACGATGTTTTAATTTGGAAATATGCTAACCACATCACGCATATTTGAAGGATTAAACGAATCACAGAAAATGGCAGTTACTACTGCTAAAGGCCCTGTGCTGATTGTTGCAGGGCCTGGCACAGGAAAGACCCTCACCATCGTCAGGAGGATTGCGTATCTTATTCAGCAAGGCGCAAAACCAGAAAATATCCTTGTTGTAACATTTACCAACCGCGCTGCGAGAGAGATGGAGGAGAGGGCAGAGGCTCTTTTAGGCAGTCATGCAAAAAATATTTTTATCGGCACATTTCATCTTCTTGGCCTCAGCATAATAAAGAATACCCTTCCAGATAATTTTGTGATTTATAACAGGGATGAACAGGTCAGCCTCCTTAAACCTCTCCTGAAAGGCTCAAACACAAGGGCACATGAGGCAGTAGAAAAAATATCAAAGGTCAAAAATCTCCTTGAAGATGCTGATGATGAGATAAATAAAATCTATGCGGCTTATCAGTCTGCACTTAATGAAAAAGCTGCCCTTGACTTTGACGACCTGATTTTAAAACCAATAGAGATACTAAGCAATCTACCTTCAAATATCCCCTCACCCCCACGGGGAGAGGGGGATTCTATATTCAAGGCAAACAGCAAGGAGGCGGCAGAAAGATATAGAAATATATTCAATTACATCATAGTAGATGAATATCAGGACATTAATCCTGCACAGTACAGGCTGATGAGGTTTCTCTCTAACAGCAATGGCAATATCTGCGCTGTTGGGGATTCCGATCAGGCGATATATGCCTTCAGGGGCGCTGATATCACTAATTTTCTGAACTTTGAAAAGGACTTTAAAGCTGTAAAGCAGATTACCCTTACAGAAAATTACCGCTCAACAGAAGTCATACTCAATGCCTCAAACAGCATGATAAAAAATAATAAGAATAGAATAGAGAAGGAACTTTGCCCTACGAGAGGGGAAGGGAGACTGATTACGCTCGTCTCAGCGCCTGATGATAAGGCAGAGGGGGAGTTTATTGTCAAAGTGATAGAAGCGCGAATCGGCGGCACAAGCCATTACCAAATGATGCGCACAAAAGAAACGAATGATTTCTCAGGAGAGTCCTACAGCTTCTCTGATTTTGCAGTAATCTATAGAACCAATGCTCAGGCAAGGGCTATAGAGGAGGCCTTTGCAGCATCAGGGATTCCCTATCAGGTCATTGGCAAAGGCGCCTCTCAGCAGAGCAAAGAGATTGAAGATACTGTTTTATATATGAGGTCTATAATCAACCCTGCGCCAGAAACAGGTGTAGTGCCAGACGGTTCGCTGGAGGAAAAGCTTTTAACCCCTGCAGATATCTTTGACCAGAGGGCAGATGCGGTTGCCCTGCTGACCCTGCACATGTCAAAGGGCCTTGAGTTCAAGGTGGTATTTGTTGCCGGTGTTGAGGAAGAAATAATTCCCTATACATT
>JACPZJ010000019.1 GCA_016195585.1 Nitrospirota bacterium
GGCTTGCTGGTGTGATAAGCGATGTATCTGAGAAAAAGAAGGACGCCCTTACAAAATTCGGCTGGAACATCGGCATGGCTTTTCAGTTGATAGATGATACACTGGACTATACTGCTAACAGGGATCGTCTCGGTAAGACGCTGGGTAAGGACCTCTCAGAAGGCAAGATCACTTTGCCGCTGCTTCAGCTTTTGAAAAATTGCAGCGAGCCAGAACGTCCGTTAATACATAGGATTATAAAGGAAGGGTCTCTCGGAATGGACGACCTTTCATTTATTCAGACGCTGTTAAGGAAATATAATTCCATTGATTATTCCATATCAAAGGCGAGGGGTTATATCAAGGCTGCTAAAGAAGCGCTTGCCTGTTTTGAGGACTCCACGGCAAAGCTGTCGCTTATAGCAGTTGCAAATTATGCTATAACACGGGATTTATAAAACCTTGCCTCCCTTATAAGAACATGAAAAAGGAACTGCATCCCTTTGTAAAATTAGCAAAGGATGCCATTAGTGAATATGTTAAAAACAGGAGGATATTAACCCCGCCTGAAAACCTGACTGCTGAGATGAAGGGCAGGGCAGGTGTATTTGTATCTTTAAAAAAGAGGGGGATGCTCAGGGGGTGTATCGGGACATTTTCACCAGCAACGAGTAATATTGCAGAAGAGATTATCCAGAATGCGATAAGCGCTGCAATAAAGGTCTGCTTCTTCCTGATATTGAAGGTGTGGATACCGTTGAGGAGCAGGTTGAGATAGCAAAGAGGAAGGCAGGTATTTATCCTTACGAACCTGTGGAGCTTTACAGGTTTGAGGTAAAGAGATACAAGTAACATTCTCACCTTAATCCTCTCACCAGAGGGGAGGGGAAGGGTGATGGGAAAAAAGAGGAGGCGCGATGGCTTTGGAAGAGGATCTGCGGCATACAGAGGACAGCAGTTTTAAAAAAGGGATTATTTTTATTATTTTGGGTGTAGCCCTTTTTATCGGACTTGCCATCGGCGTTAGATATGTTGCTGCTGTTAAGGCTGAAAGAGATACCCTTCTCCAGCAGATCAATAGCCTGAAGGAGGAGAATCAGTTGCTTGATGACAGGCTAAGCAGCATGAAACTATTTGAGGGAGAATACAAGAAGGAGGTTAAGAATTTAAAGGCTGAAATTGAAGGCCTAAAAAAAGAGCTGGCTTCTGCAAAGAAGGCAAAGGCACAGCCAAAAAAGACAACAACAAAAAAGTCAGCAGCCCCAAAAACCACAAAAAAGAGATAAGGAAAAGGAGGCAGGCCGGAATTTCTCTCCGAGTTTAAAATTAGGAATGGCAAAGATAG
This sequence comes from Nitrospirota bacterium, assembly GCA_016195585.1. GTDB lineage: Bacteria > Nitrospirota > CAKKRA01 > 9FT-COMBO-42-15 > 9FT-COMBO-42-15 > JACPZJ01. The sequence continues at coordinate 1,325 of JACPZJ010000019.1, forward strand.
CACCCTTTAGAGGTGTGTTGTATAATAAGGAAAGGATAAAGGATTACGAATCTGTAGTAACCCCGCCCTATGACCTTATCACACCTAAGGAACAGGACAGATTTTATAAAAAGCACGAAAATAATATTATAAGGCTGGAACTCGGAAGACACCTGCCTGATGATGATGCAGCAAATAACTGTTATACACGTGCAGCCGGATTATTTGATGAATGGCTTAAAACAGGCATCCTTTTAAAAGACAGCGACCCGTCCATTTATCTCTACGAGCTTACCTACTCATTAAATGGAGAAACAAAGGCTTTATCAGGCATTATTTGCCTTGTCTCCCTTGATGAAGGGCTCATGCCCCATGAAAGCACATACAGCAAGCCAAAGGCAGACCGACTGAATCTGCTGCAAGGCTGCTGCGCCTCTTTCAGCCAGATATTTGGCCTCTATCCTGATACAGAAAACAATGTGATAAACAAACTTGCCTCCTCTGTGAAAGGGACCGAACCGCGAATCTCCTTTATTTCAGAAACAGGTATTCAAAACAAATTGTTGCAGGTAAAAGATACTGACATCATAAATCAGATAAAAAAATTGATGGATGATAAGCCGCTCTTCATCGCAGACGGCCATCACCGATATGAGACCGCGCTAAATTATAGAAATAAAATGCTCACTAAATTCAAAAAGGCCTCAGGCAAAGAGGCATTTAATTATGTAATGGTTTTTCTGGCCAATATAGAGAATCCGGGGCTGATGATCCTGCCTACGCACAGGCTCATCCATTATAGAGGCCTGATCGATTTTTCGGCAATTGAAAAAAGGTTTAAGATTGAGGAATTCAGGATAGACAATAATGAAACTGCGCCTATAAAAAGGCTTCTTTCGGATATGAGGAGACGCGGCGTCAGGGAACATGTCTTTGGAATGTTGTATCCAAAAAACAGGGCATTCTATCTTTTGGCCTTGAAGGATGAAAGAATATTAAATGACATTATAGATAAAGATCATTCACCTGTATGGAGGCGGCTTGAGGTAACAATACTGCATAAACTGATAATAGAGGATGTTCTAAAGATTAAAAATAACAACAAAGGCCATATTGCCTATGAACAGGATGACAACGTTGCTGCTGAAAAGGCGCTGCAAGGCGAATATGAAATCTGCCTCTTCCTGAATCCCACAAAGATCGCTGAGGTGGTTGAGATTGCAAAGGCAAAAGACAAAATGCCGCAGAAGTCAACCTACTTCTTCCCCAAGCCATTAACCGGCCTTGTAATAAACAAGATAGCAGATGAAATAATAGAATAACTACTGGCGCAGAGTCCTGCCAATATAAAGGCCTCTACTATGAGCCTTCTGCCTTTGGTGTAAGGAGTCTGTTGGTAACCCCCTGTTGTGCAATAGACAAGACATTATTTACAAGCCAATAGATGACAAGACCTGAGGGAAAACTCAAAAACATAAAGGTAAATATTATTGGCATGGCATACATCATCTTTGCCTGCAATGGATCAGTAGCAGTGCTCGGAGTCATCCATTGCTGAATCAGCATGGAGATACCCATTGCTATCGGCATAATATAATAAGGATCCATGGCAGAGAGGTCTTTTATCCACCAGTAAAACGGGGCGTGTCTGAATTCAATGGCATTGGACAGGACATTGTATAATGCAATGAACACTGGTATCTGAATAACCATTGGCAAACAGCCTGAAACAGGATTGGCTTTGTGTGCCTTATAGAGATTCATCATCTCTATATTCAGCTTCTGCTTGTCATCCTTAAATTTTTCCTGAAGCGCTGCAATCTTTGGTTGCAGCTTCTGCATTGCCTTCATTGACTTATAGCTCTTATGTGTCAATGGTGCAAAGATTATCTTTACTATTACTGTAATTAGGATTATTACAACGCCATAATTCCCAACGATCTTGTATAGCCACTTCATTACCTGAAATAGTGGGAGGCCGATATATTCCTTTGGTCCTGCATAGAGCAGAAAAGACTTCTTTATTATCTCGGCCTGCGGCATCTTTATAAGGGTGTTAAACATCTTTCCCCTGCCCTTTTTAATAACAACATCCTCTATTCCATCTTTAGGAATTATTGCTGCAATAAAATACTTGTCCTCGCTTGCAGCCCAGGCAATCTTCCCCTGATGCGGTAGCGCTTCCCCCTCTTCCTTAGGCACATCCAATTTAAGTTTGCTATCAACAGAGACAACAGGCCCGACATGGCTGGCCTTACTGCCTCCCACTTTATTAGATATACCGAAATCTGTACCGAGTGATAAATGGAGTGTCTTCTTTACCCCCTCTGCATGAAGAT
>JACPZJ010000169.1 GCA_016195585.1 Nitrospirota bacterium
AGGCGCAATTGTCTATCTGGAAGGCGGAAGGAGAAAGGTGTTTGTCCAGTATGCAAAGAGGATTGTTGGGAGGAAGATGTACGGCGGGCAGAGCACGCATATCCCGCTTAAGATAAATACAGCAGGCGTTATTCCGCCGATATTTGCATCATCACTTTTAGCCTTTCCTGCGACAGTGGCTGGTTTTATAGATATCCCATGGGTTCAGAGCATGGCAAAACAGTTCGCACCCGGCGGGATTATTCATATTTTTTTATATGCTATTTTGATAATATTCTTCTGTTTTTTCTATACTGCTGTGGTCCTGAATCCTGTTGACCTTGCAGAGAACATGCAGAAGTACGGCGGCTTTATTCCGGGTGTAAGGCCGGGGCAGAAGACAGCGGACCATATATTTGGCATATTAACAAGGATTACCTTTGCAGGCGCCATTTATCTGGCAATGGTATGTGTTTTGCCTGAGATACTTATTTCATATTTAAATGTCCCCTTTTATTTTGGCGGGACATCCCTGTTAATTGTAATAGGTGTGGCGCTGGATACTGTGCAGCAGATGGAGTCCCATTTAATAACACGTCATTATGAAGGGTTTTTGAAGAAGGGGAAGATTAAAGGCAGGATAGGTTAGAGGCCTTAAAGGATGATAATCATAAAATCCCAGCAGGAGATTGCCAAGATGGCAATGGCAGGGAGGATTGTAGCAGAGATACTGGAAGAATTAAAAAAGATTATAAGGCCTGGGGTAACAACATTAGACCTTGACAGACATGCTGAGGAATTTATAGCAAGGAAAGGGGCAAGGCCGGCATTTAAGGGATACAGGAGCTATCCGAGCGCAATCTGTGCATCAATAAATAATCAGGTTGTGCACGGGATTCCATCAGCATCTATTGTTCTGACTGAAGGAGATATAATAAGCATAGATATCGGGGTAGTGACAGACGGCTTCTTTGGCGATGCAGCAGTTACCCTGCCGGTTGGCGCAATATCAGAGGAGGCAAAGAGGCTCCTTGAGGTTACAGAGTCTGCGCTATATGAGGGGATAAACATGGCGCTCCCCGGCAGGAGGCTCTCGGATATAGGAAATGCAGTGCAGAGATATGTAGAGCAAAACGGCTACTCAGTTGTAAGGGACTTTGTCGGACACGGTATTGGGACATCCCTTCATGAAGAGCCGCAGATACCCAATTTTGGCAGGCCGGGCGAGGGACCGAGGCTTAAACCGGGCATGACACTCGCAATAGAGCCTATGGTAAATATGGGAAACTGGGCAATAGAGATTCTGGAGGATAACTGGACAGCAGTGACAAAGGACGGCAGCCTCTCGGCGCACTTTGAGCATACAGTGGTGGTAACAGATGATAAGCCCGAGATATTAACAAGGATTTCCTAAAAAGAGGAGTAATGCCAAAGGAAGAGGCAATAGAGGTTAGCGGTAAGATAATAGAGACACTTCCCAATGCCATGTTCAGGGTTGAGCTTGATAACGGGCATAAGATACTTGCCCATATATCAGGCAAGATGAGGATGCATTTTATAAAGATACTGCCGGGCGACAAGGTGACAGTGGAATTATCACCCTATGACCTGACAAGGGGAAGGATAACATACAGATTCAAATAAAAAGTGAATAGATGTTAGTGAAGATATGACAGGCATGAAAAGAGGTTAAGGCTATGAAGGTGAGATCATCGGTAAAGCCGATCTGTGTAAAGTGCAAGGTAATTAAAAGAAGGGGTGTTGTCAGGATTATCTGTGAAAACCCACGGCATAAACAGAGGCAGGGCTGAAATACAGTTTAGAGTTCGGTGGTAAGAGTCTGATGTATTAGGCGCTCCGAACTAAAAACGCCAAATGGTTGTTTTTAAAGGGAGGGTATAGTGGCAAGGATAGCAGGTGTGGATCTACCGAGGGATAAGAGGGTAGAGATTGGTCTTACATATCTTTATGGGGTTGGAAAATCTGCTGCACAGAAGATATTAAAAGAGACAAAAATAAACCCTGACACGAGGGTTAAGAATCTTTCTGAAGATGAGGTAATAAGGCTCAGAGAGGTTGTTGAGAATAATTATAAGATTGAAGGCGACCTGCGCCGCGAGATTTCAATGAATATCAAGCGGCTTATGGATATTGGCGCATACAGTGGACTGAGGCACAGGCGCGGACTTCCTGTGCATGGACAGAGGACAAAGACAAATGCAAGGACAAGGAAGGGCCCGAAGAAGACCGTCGGCGGAAAGAAGAGAGAAACCAAGTAAGCCGTAGCAGCAGCAGGCATTAGCCTGCTACAGGAAGATTGAAAGGAAAATATTATGGTGAATAAGAAGACAGGGAAAAAGAAGGAAAAGAAGAATATCCACTCGGGGGTAGCCCATATACAGGCAACATTCAATAATACAATTGTAACTATCTCTGATACGAATGGTAATGTTGTTACATGGTCAAGTGCAGGCAATCAGGGCTTTAAAGGGTCAAGAAAGAGCACACCCTTTGCTGCACAGAGGGCAGCAGAAAATGCTGCAAAGAGGGCAATGGAGCATGGCCTCAGGCAGGTTGATATCTATGTTAATGGCCCCGGAACCGGAAGGGAATCTGCTATAAGGGCGCTTCAGGCAGCAGGCCTGAAGGTGAATATGATTAAGGATGTAACTCCCATTCCGCACAATGGCTGCAGGCCGCCGAAGCGGAGAAGGGTGTAGAAACGGCATTCTCCGAATGCCTAATTGAAAATTGAAAAATGAAAAATGAAGAAAAATAATTTTTCAATTTAAGTTTTGCAATTTTCATTTTGCAATTCTCGCAAGGCGAGTAAATGGAGGGTATAATAATTGGCAAGGTATACAGGTGCAGTTTGTAAACTCTGTAGGAGAGAAGGGGTAAAGCTCTTTTTAAAGGGCGAGAGATGTTTTAAGGACAAATGCGGCTTTGAGAGGAGAAGTTATGCCCCGGGTCAGCACGGCCAGGGCCGACGCGCAAAGATATCAGAATACAGCACTCAACTTAGAGAGAAACAGAAGCTAAAAAGAATTTTTGGCGTCCTTGAGCGTCAGTTTAAGACAACCTTCAAAAAGGCTGAAATGGCAAAGGGGATTACAGGTGAGAATCTCCTTCAGCTTCTTATGCGCAGGCTTGATAATGCAATCTACGAAATGGGTTTTGCCTTATCAAGGCGGGAGGCGAGGCAGTTTATCAGACACGGGCATATCCTGGTAAACGGGAAGAGGGTGGATATCCCTTCTTACCTGTTGAAGAGCGGTGAGATAGTTGAGATAGCTGAAAAGAGCAGGGAGATGACAGGCATCAAGGCAGCAGTAGCAGGGCAGGAAGGCAAAAGCATCCCGAAGTGGCTTGAGGTTGACAGGGCAAATTTTAAAGGGACAGTGGTAAGTCTTCCAGCGAAAGATGATTTCATGCTGCCTGTACAGGAACAGCTTGTTGTTGAGTTATATTCAAGGTAATTTTATATTCCATCTAATTACGCAACTAATCAACCAACCCAGGGGGATTTATTATGTTGATCAAATTGAAGGATTTCCAGATTCCAAAGAGACTGGAGTTTGAGAAGGATACATATTCAGATACCTATGGAAGATTCTTTGCAGAGCCCTTTGAAAGGGGATTCGGCACAACCATAGGCAATTCCTTAAGGAGGATACTCCTCTCGTCTATTGTTGGCGCGGCAGTCACCTCTGTGAAGATAGAGGGTGTCCTTCACGAATTTACATCAATACAGGGTGTAAAAGAGGACGTGACAGATATTATCCTGAACATAAAGGCGCTGAGACTGAAGCTTCATGTTGACAGGCCAAAGATTATATATTTAAAGAAGAAAGGCCCAGGCATTGTAAAGGGAAGCGATATAACACCTGATGCAGATGTTGAGATATTGACGCCTGACCTTCATATCGCCACCCTTGATAAGGATGCAGTCCTTGAGATGGAGATGATAGTGAAGCACGGAAGGGGCTATATTACAGCAGAGAAGAATAAAGAAGAGGGTCTGCCAATAGGCGTTATCCCGATAGATTCAATATTTTCGCCGATTAAGAGGGTGAATTATCATGTGGAGAATGCAAGGGTAGGGCAGGAGACAGATTATGACAGGCTGATTCTGGAGGTAACAACAGACGGAAGCATTAAACCTGATGATGCAGTTGCCTATGCAGCAAAGATACTCAAAGACCATATGAATATATTTATAAACTTTGACGAGGAAGAAGAGATATTTGAGCCAAAGGTTGAGGAGAAGAAGGAAGAGGAGATTAACAAAAACCTTCTCAGGAGCGTAGATGAGCTTGAGCTTTCTGTCAGGGCATATAACTGCTTAAAGAATGCAAATATAAAAACCATAGCCGAGCTTGTGCAGAAGTCAGAGGCAGAGATGCTGAAGACAAAGAACTTCGGCAGGAAATCACTTAATGAGATAAAAGAAATACTTGCAGAAATGGGATTGACACTGGGGATGAAAATGCCAAAGAGTTTTGTGTATGGAGAAGAAAAACCAGTTGGAAAATAAATTTTATAGAAAGGGATAGAATGTTATGCGGCATCGCATGGGAGGCAGACAATTAGGCAGGAATTCTTCGCATCGCAAGGCCTTATTCAGGACACTCGTTACATCTGTCTTGGATAAAGAGAGGATAGAGACAACCATTGCCAAGGCAAAAGAGATAAGGCCGATGGTTGAGAGGATGATTACCTTTGGCAAGAGGGGTGATCTGGCTGCAAGAAGGATTGCTGCTGCATTTATCAGCAGTAATGATGTGGTTAAAAAACTCTTTGACACAATCGCCCCGAGGTTTAAAGATAGAAACGGCGGCTATACAAGGATTATCAGGACAAGGGCAAGGATTGGCGATGGGGCAGAGATGGCGCTGATTGAACTTTTGGGCGCCCCTGCTGCTGAGGCGGCTGAAAAGACAAAGGAAGAGAAAAAGAAGGGGCAGGCAAAGAAGGGCAAAGAAGAGAAGAAGGCAGAGGCAGCAAAACCTGCGAAGCCTGCAAAGAAGGAAAAGAAGGAAGAAAAGGCCAAGGGAAAAGGGGAAGAGGAGAAGGCCGCAAAAAAGAAGAAGACCGAGGAGAAGCCGAAGGAAAAGCCGCGTCAGGCAGGAAAGAAAAAGGCAAAGGAAAAATAGTCTCCTTGACAACAAATGATTTTTTACGATAAACTAATAATATATGCTAAGCGGACTGACATCAAAACTGGATGCGATCTTAAAGAAGATAAAGGGCAGAGGGGTTCTGAATGAAGAGACTATTAGCGAATCCCTGCGTGAGGTGAGGCTTGCGCTGCTTGAGGCTGATGTAAACTTTAAGGTTGTAAAGGATTTTATTGATAATGTTAAGGAGAAGGCGCTCGGAAGCGATGTGATGAAGAGCCTTACTCCCGGCCAGCAGTTTGTAAAGATTGTCCACTCTGAATTATGCAGGATAATGGGTGAAAAGCAGACATCGCTGCACCTTTCACCAAACCCTCCAACGATTATAATGCTTGTCGGCCTGCAGGGCTCTGGCAAGACAACAACTGCGGGCAAGGTCGCCAATTATTTTAATAAGAACAACAAGAAGGTGCTGCTTGTACCAGCAGATACAAGAAGGCCTGCGGCAGTTGAACAGCTTACCCTGCTCGGCAGGCAGTTAAATATAAATACATATAATGCAGGCGAAGAAAAGGATCCTGTTAAGATATGCAAGGCCGCATCTGATGCGGCATGGAAGGAAGGCTATGATGTTGCTGTATTAGACACAGCAGGGAGGCTTCATATTGACTCTGACCTGATGAATGAGCTTAAGGAGATCAGGGCAAAGGCAGCCCCACATGAGGTTTTGCTTGTGGCTGATGCAATGACAGGCCAGGATGCTGTAAACATTGCAGAGCAGTTTAATAATGAAATCGGTTTAACTGGTGTAATACTTACCAAATTAGATGGCGATGCAAGAGGCGGCGCTGTACTTTCTATCAAGGCTGTTACCGGGAAGCCGATAAAATTTGTAGGGACAGGCGAGAAACTGGATGCCTTTGAGGTATTTTACCCTAACAGGATGGCATCAAGGATACTCGGTATGGGTGATATCCTCTCCCTTATAGAGAAGGCAGAGGAGGCATTTGATCAGAAAAATGTACAGGCACTGGGAAAGAAGCTCCAGAGCGATGCCTTTACACTTGAGGATTTTCTGGATCAGCTCAGGCAGATAAAAAAGATAGGGTCTCTGGATCAGATTATCGGCATGATACCGGGTTTAAACAAGCTTGGAAACCTCTCGGGGGCTGCCCTGCCGGAAAAAGAGGTTGTGAAGGTAGAGGCAATAATAAACTCAATGACAAAAAGGGAGAGACTGAATCCTGAGATAATTAATGGAAACAGGAAGAAGAGGATATCTTCCGGAAGCGGGACACAGGTGCAGGATGTGAACAGGCTGTTAAAGCAGTTCCTACAGATGAAAAAGATGATGAAGTCCATGATGGCAGCAAGCGGGAAGGGGAGGTTCATGCGAAACCCCATGGCGTTTATGAGGTAGGTTATAACAGCATTTACTGAATTGTAAATTGCAAAGATAAAAGGATAGGTAGGACAGCCGTCTCGGCTGTTAGACAGGCGGGACCCCCCTGTCCTACTGTAGAGATTTTTCAATAAAGCGAAGCGACTTTTTAAAGCGAGGTGACGAGGTGGCAGCAAAAATAAGACTTGCAAGGATGGGAAGGCACAAGAGGCCGTTTTATCGTATTATTGTGGCTGATTCAAGGATGCCGAGAGACGGCAGATTTTTGGAGGTCCTTGGCACATACGACCCCTTGGCCAACCCGGCAGCGGCGGACATAAAGGCAGAAAAGGTGATAAGCTGGCTTAACAAGGGTGCGGAGATGACCGATGTTGTAAGGACGATCTTTAAAAGGAACGGTGTATTACAGCAGTTTAGGGAAGTTAAGGGGAAATAGCTTTTAATTGCCCGGTCACTTGGACGACGGCTCATTTACAACAGGAGGTGTTACTGATGAAAGAGCTAATTGAGTACATTGCAAAATCTCTTGTAGACAAGCCTGAGAGTGTTGCTGTGCATGAGGTTGCCGGCGAGAAGACAACAGTCCTTGAGCTTCGTGTTGCACAGGAGGATCTCGGTAAGGTAATTGGCAGAGATGGCAGGACAGCAAGGGCAATGAGGACAATCCTGAATGCTGCCGGCACAAAGTTGGGCAAACGTTGCGTCCTTGAGATTTTAGAATAAACGGCTTCGTAAAAAGTCCATCTGCTGCGTTGTCGCTTCGGCCTCGCATCTGGAGCTTTTTACTTTGCCGTTCAAATTATGAAAAGCATCTGTAAATGACCGATGATCTTATAACTATCGGAAAGGCGCTGAAGCCCAGAGGCCTGAAAGGCGAGCTTAAGGTCCTTTCGCTAACGGACCTTCCATCGCGATTCAGTGAATTAAAAGAAGTGATTCTTACTTCGCCTGATGGCTGCAATATCATCTGTAAGGTTAAGGGTATACGCTTTCAGAAGGGATTCGTACTCCTTTCTTTGGAAGGCTATGATACTATAGAAAAGGCAGAGGGATTCAGGAACTGGCTTGTAAGGATACCACAGGATAATATAAAGGGACTATTAGAAGGGCATTACTACTGGTTTGATATCCTCGGGATGAAGGTCTATTCTGATAGCGGGCTTTTCATTGGCGAGCTGATAGATATCTTCCCAACAGGAAGCAATGATGTCTTTGTGGTAAAAGGAAGGGTGAAGGAGCACCTTATTCCAGCAACCCTGGAGGTTGTAAAGGATGTGGATGTAGCCAACAAGCGGATGATCATTCACATCATAAAAGGACTCATAGAGGAAGATGAAATGTGACATCCTTACTATATTCCCCGTGATGATCTCCTCTGTGCTTAATGAGAGTATACTTAAAAGGGCGCAGGAGAAGGGGCTTTTTAAGGCAAGGGTGTTAAATATCCGTGATTATGCCGCTGACAAACACAGGATGGTTGATGACTATCCATACGGCGGCGGCGCTGGAATGGTGATGAAGCCAGAGCCGATATTTGCGGCTTTGGATCAAATAAAGAAAGAAGATCCTGATTTAAGGATAATCCTTGTTTCTCCGCAGGGTAGGACATTTAATCATAATATTGCCCTTGACCTTAGCAGGGAAAAAAAGAGGCTTGTATTTATCTGCGGCCATTATGAAGGCATTGATGAAAGGGTAAAGGCCGGCGCCGGCGCAGAGGAAATATCCATCGGCGATTATATACTCACAGGCGGCGAGCTTGCGGCATTGGTTATAATAGATGCCTCTGTGAGGCTGATCCCAGGGGTGCTTGGGGATGAGGAGTCGGCAAGATGTGAATCCTTTTGCGATTCCCTGCTTGATTATCCTCACTATACAAGGCCGCCGGAATTTATGGGCATGGGTGTTCCTGATGTGCTTTTATCAGGAAATCACGAAGAGATAAGGCGGTGGCGGAGAATGCAGGCCATTATCAATAGCTATTATAAAAGACCTGACCTGCTTAAAGGGGTGAAGCTTACAGACGAGGACAAAAAGATATTGGATGAGATCAGAAAAAAAGGCTAATTTATATATTGCCCTGCTTCATTATCCAATTTATAATAAGAATAAAAAGATAGTAACAACAGCAGTAACGAGCTTTGATATTCACGATATAGCGAGGCTTGCAAGGACATACGATATACCTAAATTTTATATTGTAACCCCCATTGAGTCTCAGAGGCTGCTGACAGAAAGGATTATAAACCACTGGACAGAGGGATACGGCGCAGGATATAATCCCACAAGGGGTGAGGCATTAAAGATAGTATCTGTTGTCCCTGACCTGAAGGCTGTGAAGGGCGACATAGCTAAAAAGGAGGGCAGCAGGCCGAAGACAGTTGTTACTGATGCGAGGATATTTAAGGGCGCCATTGATTACTCCGTACTAAGAAAGAGGATAAGGAAGGGCAGGACATCTTATCTGGTTCTCTTTGGCACAGGATGGGGAATATCAAAGAGGCTTATTAATTCTGCGGATTATATACTAAAGCCGATAAGAGGCGGGGCAGGATATAATCACTTATCTGTCCGATCTGCAGTATCAATAATTATAGACAGACTTTTGACTTAGGAGGTTTTAAAATGAACTTGATTGAGAGAATAGAAAGAGAGAATATGAAGGCAAGGATCGCTGCCTTTAGTATAGGGGATAATGTAAAGGTGCATGTTAAGGTTGTTGAGGGAGATAAAGAGAGGATACAGGTCTTTGAGGGCGTGGTAATCGCAAGGGATGGAGGCAGGAATAAAGAGACCTTTACAGTAAGAAAGGTTTCGTACGGCGTTGGTGTTGAGAGGATATTCCCTATTCACTCGCCAAAGGTAGAGAAGATTGAGGTTTTAAGAAGCAATTATGTGTGCAGGGCAAAGCTCTATTACCTGAGAGGAAGAAAGGGCAAGGCAGCAAGATTCGTAGAAAGGGAGAGGTTAGCGCTTCCGGGTGAAGAGACACTTGTTGCTGAGGCAGCATCTGCAGAGGCACAGACTGCTGAACCTGCTGAAGGTGCAGCGCAGAGCTAAAAATTTTTATAGTTAATCAATAAAGCCCATCTCAATTAAAAAAATGAGATGGGCTTTTGTGTTTTTGTATACTGTGCTGACTGCTATAGTTTGATATATGCTGTTAGCTAAAGAAATGTTACCTCGCTTGTGGCAGACGCGACCACGAAGCAGCGTTCATTGTTGGACTGACCATCTGCAGGAAGCAGAAAGAAACCCGGCCGTTCCGGCTGGTAACCCTGTGTGATTCCCACCATTACCTCGCCGTCCTTGAAAACCACGCGGATCTTGCGCCCCGGCGCCGGTTTAGACGGGTCAAACTGCTTCACTTCTTTGTGTTTGACATTTCCGGCAAAGTCCTTTACAAAGAATATGGCCTTGAGGTCAGCGATAAC
>JACPZJ010000170.1 GCA_016195585.1 Nitrospirota bacterium
CAATGAGCTTTCTTCAACGCTCGGGATTTCTGTTCAGACTGTAAAGAACTATCTTTACTATGCAGAAAAAACATTTGTAGTAAAAAGGCTTACTCCATATTACAGAAACATCAGAAAAGAGATAAGCAAGTCTCCGGTGATATATTTTAATGATCTGGGGATGAGGAATTTCAGCATCGGTCAGTTCGGCAGGCATATGATGCTCTCAGAAATGGGGTTTCTCTTTCAAAACCTTGTATACATATTATTGCTTGAAAGGATAAAAGATGACGGAAGCAGACTCCATTTCTGGAGGACAAAAGACAGGGCAGAGGTTGATTTCGTAATAAACAAAGGCCGTGAAGTTATACCTGTTGAGGTTAAATGCAGGGAAATGAGGGATAAGTCCATCACCCGCTCATTGAGGGGTTTTATTTCGAGATATAATCCAAAAGAGGCATGGGTTGTAAATATAAGTCTTAAAGATGAGGAGATGATAGAGAAGACAAAAATAAGATTTATTCCAGTTTTTGAATTGATATGAGCAAGGCCAGCCATGAAGCCGGCTCAAAGATCAGGTTATTATGATGTATAAAAATGAATATGTTGAAAACCAAAAAAATGATTAGAACAGAGGAAAAAATAAGCCTTGCAATAAATAAGTTTATGCGTTTCCAAAAATTTATGGCTTCAGAAAAAGATGCCCATCAGAGGATAGACCATTTCTTGGTCAAACAGGAAATCGGAATATCCCGCACATATCTTCAAAAACTGATTAAGGACAGCCATGTATTAGTCAACAATAAGTCAGTAAAATCAAATTATCGGCTCCGTTTAAACGATGAGATTGTTGTTATTGTCCCTCCGCCAACAGAATTAGAGGTTTTACCAGAAAACATTCCATTAGACATAATATATGAGGACAGCGCCATTATTGTAATAAACAAGCCTGCAGGAATGGTTGTGCATCCTGCAGCAGGGAATTACAGCGGCACAATTGTTAATGCCCTTCTCTACCACTGCAAAGATTTGACAGGCATTGGCGGCAAAGAGAGGCCTGGGATTGTTCACAGGCTTGATAAGGATACATCAGGCGTGCTTATTGCTGCAAAGAATGACCAGAGCCAGCAGCATCTATCGCATCAGTTTAAAAAGAGGACAGTTGAAAAGAGGTATATTGCCCTTGTTGCAGGTGTTGTTAAAAAGGAGAGCGGAACAATAGAAATTCCTATTGGCAGGGATATTAAAGACAGAAAGAAGATATCTCCGACAACAAAAAGGGCAAGGACAGCAGTAACGCACTTTAAGGTAGTAGAGAGATTCAAGAACGCAAGCCTTCTTGAGATAAAGATTGAGACAGGCAGGACGCATCAGATAAGGGTTCATCTTTCATATTTTAAACACCCTATTTTAGGTGATGTTCAATACGGCGGCAAAGGGATGAGGAACTGGAATAATATTAATATACCGAGGCAGATGCTCCATGCAGAGAGGCTCGGCATTATTCACCCTGTTACAGAAAAATTTATGGAGTTTAAGGCAGAGGCACCAGGGGATATGAAAAGGGCGCTAAGTGTCCTCTCTGCACATTAATTTGACTTGCCGGATAAATTCCTATAAAATTTTTATATGTTAAATGAAGATACAATCTGCGCCATCTCCACACCAATCGGCGAGGGAGGGATAGGCATCGTCCGCATAAGCGGTAATGATGCAATACCCATTGCTGCCCGAATCTTTTTTTCAAAAAAGAAGAAAGACCTGAAAAGCGTTCCAACGCATACCATTCATTATGGCATTATCAAGGATGCAAAAACAGGCGATGAAATAGACGAGGCACTGGTTACTATTATGAGGGCGCCAAATACATACACAAAAGAGGATGTGGTTGAGATAAACTGTCATGGCGGTGTCCTTCCATTAAAGAGACTACTGGGGCTTGTGTTAAAAAATGGCGCGAGGCTTGCAGAGCCGGGTGAGTTTACAAAGAGGGCGTTCTTAAATGGCAGGATTGACCTATCACAGGCAGAGGCAGTGATAGACATAATAAACTCAAAGACAGAGGATAGTCTGAGGCTTGCTGTTGGCCAGATCTCCGGCATCTTATCAAAAAGGATTATGGCTGTCAGAGAGGAGCTTCTCTCTATCATTGCATCCCTTGAGGCGTCCATAGATTTTGTTGATGAGGATATAGAGTTTATATCTAAGAGTGAGATAGGTGAGAGGATAAAAAGGATTATCAAAGAGCTTGAATGCCTGATAGATAGCGCTGATGAGGGAAGGATTTATAAAGAGGGGATTGCAACTGCAATTATCGGCAAGCCGAATGTTGGCAAGTCAAGCCTCCTTAATGCATTGCTGAAAGAGGAGCGGGCAATAGTAACACCAATACCCGGAACAACGAGGGATGTAATAGAGGAGTGGGTAAATATAAAGGGAATGCCGCTTAGGATTCTTGATACTGCCGGTATAAGACATACAGAGGACATTGTAGAGATGGAGGGTGTGAGAAGGAGCAGGGAGGCCTTAAAAAATGCCGACCTTGTCCTGTTGTTGATAGATAAAAGTACAACGCTAAACGATGAGGATAAAAAATTGATGGGTGAGGTAAAAGAGAAAAGGGGGATTGTTGTATTGAATAAAGCTGACCTTCCGAGTAAAGTAAAGGAAGGCGAGATTAAGGACTTCCTTCCCAATAAGGCAATAGCCTCTATCTCTGCATTAAATGGCGATGGCATTGATGGGCTTAGGTCTGCTATATCAAATCTTATACTTCAAAATAAGGTCACATCTGGAGAGCGGCCTATAATAACAAACCTGAGACACAAGCTTGCAATAGAGCGGGCAAGGACATCGCTTGAAAATCTGCAGGCCTCATTAAAAGACGAGATGTCAGAGGAATTCCTTGCAGTGGACTTGCGAGGGGCGCTCAATGCCCTCGGCGAGATCACCGGCGAAACCGCAACAGAGGACATACTGGAAAAAATATTTCAGGAGTTTTGTATTGGGAAGTGAGTAAGCTTCTTTAACGGCTACCCTGTTTTAACAGGTTTAGCAAGCAAATACGATATGCTTGAAAGCCATTGCACTATTGTAGTTTTAAGGAAGATGACATTTATTGAACCTACTATCCAGACCCCAAATACCACCTTGAGTATATGCTCAAAATGGTCTACCTTATGTTCCATGAAGCGAAAGATAACTACATCATTGATTCTGTAAGCATCCCAAAAAAAGCTATGATGACTGGTTCTGGGAAAAGGCATCAAAGATACCTGTGAGGATTTATGATAATAAACTGAGGGATGAGTTATTAAAAGAGGTCTCTTGGGCAAAGAAATTAAGACTGCACTAAAATAGATAAGACACGCTCATCCTAATAGATTGCCTGCTTATGACTTGTAATTCACAGTTATTAACCCCTTCTCTTCCCTGAACCATGAACCTTCAAGATAAGGTCTATGTGGTTATCGCAATGCTCTATGCCAGCATTATAAACTATGGCGCAGGCTGCAATCACCAAATCAGTTGAAGGAACAGTGTGACCTGCCTCTCTGCATTTTTGGGCCAATATGCGGGCAGTTTGCCAAACCTCATGGCTGGTTTCCAAGCAGGTAATCTCTTTTTCCAGTTCAAAGAGCTTTTGCCTTTCATAACTGCCCCTTGCACCATTCCATAGTTCTACAGCAACCATATCACACCATGCTGCCCGACCATCAACCATGAGATCCTGCACATTTTTCCGCACATTATGCCTTCCTGATAAACGGAGGGCTTCTATCCAGCTGGATGTATCAATCAGGACTACCCTGTCTTTACCCACTTTTTATCTTCTCGCATGGCTTTGAGATCTTCCTGGCTCATGAAATCTTTAAATGTGCCTAATATCTTTGTAAGCTCGGCAAGCCTGCGCCTTCTATTAAAATCCTTGAGTGCATATACCACTGCATCCCGCTTTGTTTTCGCACCAGTGTATTTAATTGCTTCCTTTAAATCCTTATCTGGGATATTAATTGTAGTTTTCACGATTCTATAATATAACTATTTGGATTCCTTGTCAAGCACTTTTAGATTACTCTAAAATAGAGGGAAAATATATAATCAATCAATTTACTCATGGGTATCAAGAGGTATAATAGCATTATCAATCAACCTCGTCTTTCCAATCCAGACAGCAAGGGCAATTACAACCTTTCTGTCTATCGCCTTTACCTCTTCAAGCGTCTCGGCATCGCTGATGTTAATATAGTCAATCTTCGCAAGTCTTTCTGATTCTATAATCTCTCTCATGGCAGAAATAATCACTGAAGCCGTTTTCTCTCCACTCTTTATCATCTCCTCTGCCTTCACTAATGATCGGTATAAACATATAGCAGCCTTTTTTCCCTCCTGATTAAGATAGGAATTGCGGGAACTCATTGCAAGGCCGTCTGGCTCCCTGACAGTGGGAAGGACATCAATATCAATATCCATGTTCAAATCAGCAGCCATCCTTTTTATAACAACTGCCTGCTGATAGTCCTTCTGGCCAAAGAATGCCTTGTCTGGCTTTACAATATTAAAGAACTTTGCCACAATGGTTGCAACACCCTTAAAGTGTCCGGGCCTTGATGCGCCGCATAGCATATCGGTTATTTTTTCCACATTAATATATGTGAGATAACCTTCAGGATACATCCCTGAAACGGATGGCATAAAGAGTATGTCAACGCCAGTCTCAGAACATAACAGTGTGTCTTTTTTTATGTCGCGGGGATAGGTATTAAAATCCTCTTTTGGCCCGAATTGTGTTGGGTTTACAAATATGCTCACAACAACAATATCAGAGACAAGGCGCGCCCTTTTCATCAGGCTTATGTGCCCATCATGGAGAAATCCCATTGTAGGGACAAAGCCGATTGTCTTTTTCTCGGTCTTAAATTCTTTAATGATAATTGAAAGGTCTTTTATGTTCTCAATTACCTGCATGATGTTTAATATCCTATGATATTTTTCGTTTCCTATCAACTAAAAACTGATTGAAGCAGGGTTGCACAGAAAGATAGGTATTGGATGGCATCTGGCAGCAAGAGATGGTATAATATGATTGCGCATGGAGGCCTTAGTGAACCCGCATATCCTTTTGGACTAACAGCAGCCATGTGGATATTGTAGCTGTAACAGGCTGGCTTATCCGCTGCTTCCTTGTCTAAAGTTAGGAGGCTAAATTACTTTGCGATTGACTTTTTTGGATAAAATTTATAAACTCTTTAAATTATGAATAATTTAATAATAAGAAAGGCTAAATATCTTCTGCTTCTTCCTGCCCTCCTCATATTGATATTTGTAAAGACCAATGAGGCAGCAGAGGTCTTTGAGGCAAGGCTTGATGAGATTGCAAAGGTCTTTGAGACCTATTTCCCTGTTATAGATGGCGCAGTGGTCTCTGCAAATGGCAGGGATGTAAGGATAAATCTCGGTAAAAAGAAGGGGCTCCTGCCGGGGATGGTGGTTGTAATCACAAGGGAGGGAAAGGAGCTTTATCATCCTGTTACAAAAGAGGTGCTCGGCAAATACGAAGAAGATATGGGGCGGCTTGAGTTAAAAGAAGTTGGAGATGATAATGCCTCAGGCCTTTTAGTTGGAGAGAACAAGGGCGATATAAAGGCAGGGGATAGGGTGAGGGTCACAGGGGGCAAGATAAAGGTTGCCCTTATCCCGGCGAATGCTGAGACCAATATCTTTATAATTGACCAGTTTGCAGATATCCTTGAGGAGACAGGGCGATTTACAGTGATATCCGGGGAGCAGATAGACAAGATAAAAAAAGAGCATCCTGATGATGATGCGGCAAAGATTGCAAAGAGGGCTGGAGATGCATTTAATATAACCAATCTGTTTATTATTAATACAACTGCCTCAAAGGACAAGACCCTCTTTTCAGCAGAACTTATATCATTGCCAAATAATACACAGGTAGCCGGCATGACAGCCCTCCTGAGGCTCCCGCCAAAGGGCCCAATGGCAATTGAGGACGACCCCCAGTTCAAGGCCTTTGTGATGAAGAAGAAGGAGTTCTGGAGGAAGGAGGCAATACCATTTGAGGCAAGATGGCTTTCTGTCGGCGATGTGGATGGTGACGGTAAAAATGAGATAGTGGTGAGCAATGGGAATAAGATAAGGGTCTACCGCTATACAGATGGAAAGTTTGATCTTATATGGGAGGAGAAAGACGCAAAGAGGGCTTATAACCAGTTGTATATGGATGTGGCAGATATAAATGGAAATGGAAGGGCAGAGATATTTGTAACAAATCTGATTAAGGATAAATTATATTCCTATGTTATTGAGTGGAAGGATGGGGAGTTCAAAAAGATACAGAAGGATATGCCCTATTATATGCGGGTGGTAACTATGCCTGATGAAGAAAGGGTTGTCCTCTCCCAGCAGATAGGCAGGACAAGGCCATTTGAGGGGGCTGTTAAGAAATTAAAATGGGATGGGGAAAAATATATTGAGGGAGAGGTATTTGTTCTGCCAAAGAATGTGAATATTTACGGCTTTACCATTGCTGACCTTGACGGCAATGGGGATAATGAAATTATTTCAATTGATGATGCAGACTATATAAGGATATATGCAATGGACGGCAGGCAGATATGGAGGAGCCCTGACAGATACGGCGGCTATGATACATCATTTGATTTTGATTATGTAGACGACATATCCGGTGCAAGGGAGAAGAGGGTAAAGATTAAAGGCAGGCTGTTTGTAAAGGACATAGACGGCGATGGGAGGCCTGAACTCATTGTTAGCAAGAATGTGCCGAGCACCTATGCCTTTGAGGTATTCAGGGGCTATCTCTATGGCGAGATGTATGTATTTCACTGGGATGGCATTACGCTTTCAGAGCTGTGGAAGATAAACAGGGTGGGAGGGTTTATTGAGGATTTCGCAGTTGCAGATTTTACCAATGAGGGGTTTGACAGGCTGATACTCGTTACCACGCCTATATTAAGCTCCTCAAAGATAGAGGAACTATTTAAGAGTAAAAGCGATATAATTATATATAATCTTCCAGAGAGGGGATGAGAAGGGGTAATGGAGCAAGGTGACAATGATTGACGAGCAGACAGGCAGCCAGAATATAGAACACCTTGACGAGGATGAGCTTATAGCCCTTATTGATAAGGATAGGCTCCCGAGGCATGTGGCCTTTATTATGGATGGAAACGGCAGGTGGGCAAGGGATCGCTATCTTCCGAGAATAGCAGGCCATAAGCAGGGGATTGAGTCTGTAAGGGATATTATTAAACTGAGCATTGAGCTTGGAATAAAGGTTCTTACCTTCTATGCATTTTCTGTTGAGAACTGGAGGAGGCCTGAGGATGAGGTCAATGCCCTGATGAGCCTGCTTGAAAGCTATCTCCAGAATGAACTGCGGGGCATGATGGAGAATGGCATCAGATTTTATACTATTGGCAGGGGAAATGAGCTTCCAGAATCAGTAAAAAAATGGATTGAGAAGGTGACCAATGAAACGAGGGATAACAAGAAGCTCACACTCAACATGGCCTTGAGCTATGGCGGCAGGGCAGAGATAACAGATGCTGCAAAGGCCATGGCACTGGATTTAAAAAATAACAAGGTCTCTATTGAAGAGATAACCGAGGAATTCTTTGCAAGATACCTAAATACAAATGGACTTCCTGATCCTGACCTGATGATACGAACAAGCGGCGAGGCGCGGATAAGTAATTTTCTCTTATGGCAGATGGCATATACAGAGCTCCATTTTACAAAGACCCTGTGGCCTGATTTTAGGAGACGTGAGATGCTCCTTGCCCTTATTGATTATCAAAGGAGGGAGCGGAGGTTCGGCCGAACATCCGAGCAGGTCAACCTGTCTGTCCGCCAGGCAGGAGGTGATGATGGGGTTTAAGAGGGTCATTGTTAGCATTATCTTTATACCATTATTTTATATTATAGTTAAGCACCTTTCTCCTGCGGTCTTTTTTATACTTATAGCAGCGGGGATTGCGATAGGCCAATATGAATTCTATAGGCTCTTTTATAAAAGCAGGATGACATCCTCCATTGCCATTGGTCTGTTATGCGGCCTTATCCTCGCAGGGACTTTTTATAGATTCAATAATCATATTACACCTGCTATTGCAGTGAGCATAATACTCTTTCTGATTCTGGTTGCCCATTTATTTACTGTAACAAGGATAGAATCCGCCCTCACTGATATCACGGTTACATTCTTTGGCGTCTTCTATGTGGGTTGGCTGATGGGACATATCATCCTTCTCCGCGGCATGGAAGAGGGACAGAATCTCATATTCTTTC
Organism: Nitrospirota bacterium; assembly: GCA_016195585.1. Taxonomy (GTDB): domain Bacteria; phylum Nitrospirota; class CAKKRA01; order 9FT-COMBO-42-15; family 9FT-COMBO-42-15; genus JACPZJ01. The sequence continues at coordinate 8,311 of JACPZJ010000170.1, forward strand.
TATTCCTTGTTACATGGGCAGGCGATGCAGGGGCATACTATGCAGGGACATTTTTAGGTAAACATAAGCTGTCAAGGGTAATCAGCCCAAAGAAGACCTATGAAGGCGCTGTTGGCTGCCTCGCCCTTAGCATTCTTATGGCCTTTGCAGCGAAATACTGGTTCTTTTCATCCATTACAAAAAGCGATTCCCTTTTTTTAGGCATATCCTTTGGCATTATCAGCCAGCTCGGTGATTTCTCAGAGTCTTTATTAAAGAGGAGCGCAGGCGTGAAGGATTCAAGCCTTTTGATCCCTGCCCACGGCGGGATGCTGGACAGGGTGGACAGCCTGCTCTTTACCGCACCGCTGCTTTATTATTATATGAGGTTTTTTAGTTGAAAAGGATTGTACTTCTCGGCTCCACAGGTTCAATAGGTGTAAATACCCTTGATGTTGTAAGCAGATTCCCTGAGAAATTCAGGGTGGTAGGCCTTACAGCAGGGGAGAATGTAGAGCTCCTTGAAAAACAGATTAGAAGATTCAGGCCAAAGTTTGCGTCTATATTAAGGGAGGAGCATATAGAAAGGCTGAAACAGCGGTGCAGGGATATTGATGTGAAAATATATGCCGGTGTGGAGGGCATGATTAAGGCAGCCGCTGATGATGATGCTGATATGGTGGTATCAGCCATTGTAGGCGCAGCAGGCCTTATACCAACTGTAGCTGCCATCCGCGCAGGCAAGGATATTGCCCTTGCCAATAAAGAGACAATGGTCATGGCAGGCGAAATAGTTACAAAGGAGGCAGAAAAAAA